>NZ_CP023049.2:3301427-3601556 GCF_002285635.2 Chryseobacterium piperi
TCCATTTCGGGCACGACGTTTTTATTAAAAACCTCCTTTACCATTCTCTTCCATACCTCATCTCTATATTTTATTAATTCTTTCTCTTGTTTATCTTCTTTACTTTTACCCCATTCTATAATATCTTTAATAAGTCTGCCTATAGATAGCCCAGCAAAAGCAGCACCCATAATAACAAGAATTCCTATTCCAACAGGTGATCCAACCGCCGCAAGTAATGCTGCTCCAATAAAGACGCTTAAGACAGCTGTCTGAAAACCCGCACCGGAATAATTTTTATGACGTATCTCCTCACTTATCTGCATAAGATCACCTGCTACGGGTATAATACCTGCATAAGCTACTATTTTGGAAAATCGATCTAAGTCACTTGTATAGGCAAGTATAATACCCTTTACCCAATGATACAGATCTAAAACTGTCATCGCTTTGGAATTTAAACCCGCGTTTATTTTACGTACTGTTTTTTCATAGATGATTACTTTTGTATTAGGAATATAGGTTTGTCGAGCATCTACAAAGAAAAATTTTACTTTTCCTTCTGTTAGTATT
Organism: Chryseobacterium piperi; assembly: GCF_002285635.2. Classification (NCBI taxonomy): domain Bacteria; kingdom Pseudomonadati; phylum Bacteroidota; class Flavobacteriia; order Flavobacteriales; family Weeksellaceae; genus Chryseobacterium; species Chryseobacterium piperi. Next base: position 3,301,980 of record NZ_CP023049.2, read on the forward strand.
TTTCTGATTTCTTTTACATCAATATTTGCCTTGCTAACTATAGAAGCAGTCTTTTTATTATATTTACTTTTATCAATATAAAGATTACGCAGTTTCTCTTTAGATATCTTTTCTCCTGGTATATTTGGGGAAATACATGCAGCAGTGGTTGAAATTAGCCTCCCGCCACCTCTACCGATAGCTCGTTTTTGCTTCGCATAAGAACAAGAGGGAATATCTCTTAGGTCTTCAGCACTACCAAAATTCGGATTCTTTGCAGCATCAAGCTTATACTCTTTTCCCGTAGTATCATTATAGCCTTTTCGGGAATAGTCTTTTATCTTTTTTTTGATTTGATCTTTCCTTTTTGAAGTTATTTCTGGCTGAGTATCTATTGTATTCATATAAGTATCGTATATAATAGATTCTTCTGTAGGCCTGTTCAAAAAATCTTCAACAAGCCCTTTACGATAAGTAATTCTTCTTTGTATGTTCAATTTTTCTTCTTCAGTAATGTTTGTCACAAGAGCCAACGCTTTTTCAATTAAATTATATATGCGATCAGAAGAAGTTTTACGCCTATCTTCTCCGTATTCTCTAATTTTCTCTAGATATATCCGTCGCTTTTCCTCTATATTACAATTATAAATCTCTATTACCGGCGTATTTTTAGATCCTCCTACAGGAATAGGCCCCAAATCACCAAAATAATTCCTCACTTTTGCCATTTCTCCAGAAAGATCCACGTCAAGTAATCTCTGATGACTATGGATTAGTTCATGTGCTAACCTAATCCAAGGCGACATTATTTTTCCTGAACTATGTAATCTTTGTGACGTCCTTGGATTTATGGAAATAATAGATTTACTCCCAAAACTATTACGAAACATAGCATTTCCAGTCTCAAAAGAATATCCTAAATCCATAGATTTTTTTTTCCCCTCAATCCTTGGATGTTCAGCCATAATCAGAACATTTCCTATTTTCTTAATTTTTCCTTTATCACTCCCGGTTTGTAACTCTTGGGTAAAATAACCGTCCTCAATTTTAAATAATCCATTTCGAATATTGTCTATGATCTTGTTTCTAATAAAATAATCCTGTAGTTCAAACAAGTTCTCATGATCATCTTTTCTGTACCTTGCCCCGTAAGCAGTCGGTAAAGGTATTAACCCATCTATCTCATCTATAAGTAGCTTTCCAGAAGCCCCTCTCTGAATCATTTGCATTTGATAATAGATATCATCAATAAATTGTTGCCTTTTAACATCCCCGTCCACCCCATACATAGATTGTATATAGTCATCCCTTTCGCTCAATGTAACCTCCGTATCTTTAATATAAGAAGGCTCAGGGCTTAAAAAAATGTTTTTGGTAAGTTTAAAAGCTTTAACACTAACTCCATCGTCTAGCTCTATTTTCACGACATTAATGTCATCATAAGGATCTGTATAAATCGGCTTTACTTCTAATATTGGCATAACTAAAAATTTTAACGTTAGATTATTATAAATCGTTGTATTGGACTCCAGAATAGAATCACAGTCTTTTAAGTTTGTGTTATCGAGTTATGGATCTATGATTGGAACTCTGCCTATTCAATAGAAAGTAATGGCTCAAACATTACAAGAACTACAATTCTTATAGAAGTTAGTACGGATAGCACATTTTTTAATAGATAGCTGAGAAGCTTATAGTAAATATTTTTTTCTTCTCAGCCCGTATCAGATCAATTCTTTAGGATTTCATAATTGTTAGATGTAACCTCAAGCTGATGGCTTATTATCGTACAATAGAAAGAATCCCTAAGGCCTTTAATTAATGGAAATGTTGATTATTTTTTTGTTTGGTATTTTTCATCATTATCTTTATTTAACATGATAAAAATCATAGTCACAATGTAAAATAATAAATCAAAAATGCAAATTCAGAAATTTTTTAACTCAAAAATAATGAACAGACTAGATAAATCACTTATAATTGAATTTTCAAATATGAAATTCAACTATAAGTGATTTAATATTGAATTAATACAAAAGAATTGCAAATTCTCTTTTTTTTCAAATAATTTCTATTAAATAATCCGAGCAAAAAATAATAAAATCTCTATTTAATCTAAATATTTTATTTATAAATCCCGGTATAATTATTTGCACATAAAAAATTATAGAGAATTATAGAAAATATTTTTTATTTTTTATTTCATATTTAATGCTTAACATATTTATTATATAAACATAAAATAAGAATTGATATCATTATTTTAACATTTCTTTGGTCACTATAACTAAAATTCTTAACACATTTATACCAGTTAGTCCTTAGTTATGTAAAATTTTATCATCTAATCTCAAAAAAATTAGTACAGAGCTAGCTGGTTGTTTTTCAGAATTATAATTATCGCTCGAGTGACTTTAGAAAGAATAGAAAACCTTAGCCCCGTAGTAAGGGAAGAGGAACAGGAAAAATTTTATACAATTGGAAGTCTTCAGAAGGAAAGTTAAAATGCCAAAGCGGATCAGAGTATTCACAATTACAGATTTGTCATGGATAATTGCTTAATTATTGGTGGAAAAGACTGGAGTAATGATAGCGCTAAAGATGGGATAAATGTGTGAGGACTCGATTTAATCTTGCTTATTTTCATTAAGAAATAACATTAAAAATTTATTCCCCTCTTCTGCTGTATCAACAAATATTTCTCTCTCTCATAAATCCACCGCTTTATACGACAAAATACAAATTTAACTTTACAAAGTAAAAATAATATTATGTCCTTTCTCATTTAATTTTTTTGTAAAATCCCGTTTTTTAAACTAAGCATCATAAATAACGTGAGTTCGGGTCAAGGGAAGTTTAAAAATAGTTGCCTGTCATTTACTTTTTCAAGTTTAATGACGGTTTTTTTGGCAAGAAGCAATAGGCAGAAAGACTTCCCAAAATGTTCACCATAAAATTATTCACACTTCGATGTCTGGAGTGTTCCACCTGGCAATGGTTTTCAGTTCATCATTTATCGTTTCGATAATAGCCCTTTTTCGGAGTAAAATTTTGTCTTCCGTCTTCATGATGGATTTTTCATATTCTTGCAAAGCTTGGTAAACAGCTGAATTCCGTCTGCCAAGAGGATCTCCCACAATGCTTTTGATAAGTATTCTTTGTCTGCGAAGAGTTTTCCAAATAATTGCTCGGTCATTTTTTGATATACTTTGGATTTCTGTCATCTACATTTCCTTTCGTTAAATAAAAGGATAAAAGCCCTCCCTTTTCACTACAAACCAAATGCAATTTAAATCCATAAAACCAACCCATTGAAGACTTTCCTCGCTCAGCCAATCCTTTAAAAACTTTATGGTTATGGATCCTTTGGTTTTCTGCAAACCTTTAATGTTGTACTATCCATAAAGCTTATTCCTGTGCATTTTCTCAAACATCTTTCTTTTAAAAAACAAGGCGAAAAGTATAAAACTCCTTTACTGAAGCTCTACGAATCTATTGCAGGACAAGCTTTTGGGAAACAAATCTTTCCAGTAGCCACACTACTTGCTGATAGTAATGCTTAAAAGTTTTATGAGCCCCAAATGAAATCCAATCATAATGGTGATAATTTCAGAATCTGACATTAGAAAGGCTCTGTTTCTTCCTTTCTTGTCTTGGTGTCACCAACTGCTTCCTGTTTCATTGGGTTAATTTGAACATCAAATTCTTTACAAAAATCATCAATTTATACAAAAATATTTGTAATTTACTCTTTCAAAATTATAAGTAACAATTCATTAAATACTTAAATATCAATAACTTAAATATGCGAATTATTACTTTTCTTTGAAATGTTATTTCTCTTCTTATCCCGAACTCAGGTTAATTTTAACAAAAAATTTAATACACAATACAATGGAAAAAACAGAAAACACAACACAATTATCACCAGAGCAACAGCAAGCAGTTACTGCATTTACTACTTTCTTTGCAAAAATAAAGCGTACTGACGTACTCAGAACACCCGCTGAATATGGAATGGAATATGAAGATGTCAGCTTTCCAGCATTAGATGGACTAACAATAAAAGGATGGTTTATACCTGCTGATTCTGATAAACTTATTATCGTCAACCACTTTATGACTGGAAATCGTTATGGTTATCCTGGTCATCTAGAACCCAATGATCCGGTTGGTTATGAAGTAAACTATCTGCCACAGCACAAAGCACTTCATGATGCCGGATATAATATACTTGCTTATGATCTGCGTAATCATGGAGAAAGTGAGACTTATAATAATGGATATGGTGGCAATGGGCAGAATGAATATCGCGATGTAATAGGATCTATACGATATGCCAAATCAAGAAAAGATACAGCTGATATGAAAATCGGACTATATAGCATTTGTTATGGATGCAATTCAACTTTGGTAGCCATCAGTAAGCACTCTGAAGAATTCTCAGATATTAAAGCGCTACTCGCATTACAACCTGCATCAGCTGGCAGTTTAATAGGAAGGTTTTTTGAGAATAATGGTATCGACAAAGAAGCAGGGATGGCTTTGGCGGATAAGACAATGTCAGATATGACAGGTTTTCACATTCAAGAACTATCTCCGATTGAGGCAACAAAATCAGTTACTATGCCTACATTAATTGTCCAAGTACATGATGATTCAATGAGTCATCCTGAAGATGTTCAGTCTATATTCGATAATATGCCAGCTGCAGATAAAAAATTATTCTGGATAGAAGGAACTACCGACCGTTTTCGTGGCTATACTTATTTTAATGATCAACCTGAGCTTTTATTAGAATGGTTTAATATACATATGAAGTAAAAACAACAAAAGAGATTATTAAAGAAAGCAAAAGCTATACTCTCTATACCCAAAAACAAAAAACCTCTGCAACAAAGTTACAGAGGATTTTTGTACCCCAGACGGGACTTGAACCCGTACGTCCTTGCGGACACAGGATTTTAAGTCCTGCGTGTCTACCAGTTCCACCACCAGGGCTTGGCGTGGAGCGAAAAACGGGATTCGAACCCGCGACCCCAACCTTGGCAAGGTTGTGCTCTACCAGCTGAGCTATTTTCGCAAACGTTGTGCGGATGAAGGGACTCGAACCCCCACGCCTCACGGCACCAGATCCTAAGTCTGGCGTGGCTACCAATTACACCACATCCGCTTGCTCTATTGATCTGTCAATACAGATACAACTGACATTCTTATCACAAATATAAGAAATCATCTTAAAAAAGACAATCTTAAAAAAACAAATCCTCTGCAACAAAGTTACAGAGGATTTAGTACCCCGGGCGGGACTTGAACCCGCACGCCAAAAGAGGCACAGGATTTTAAGTCCTGCGTGTCTACCAGTTCCACCACCAGGGCATGGAGTGGAGCGAAAAACGGGATTCGAACCCGCGACCCCAACCTTGGCAAGGTTGTGCTCTACCAGCTGAGCTATTTTCGCAAAACGTTGTGCGGATGAAGGGACTCGAACCCCCACGCCTCACGGCACCAGATCCTAAGTCTGGCGTGGCTACCAATTACACCACATCCGCATTGTTTTGATAAGTCGTATTTTAAAGAACTTCTTTCGTTTTTGTGAGTGCAAATATAGGGCAATTTTCTATAATTGCAAGGCTTTTCTCAAAAAAAAATAAAATTTCTGTATTTTTTTTTCATGACCCCTTTTATTACATTTCATTTTCTTACTTTTACACCGTTAATATATACGATATGGAATTACAAGGAACGGTAAAGAAACTTTTTGATGCTCAGACATTTGCGAGCGGGTTTCAAAAAAGAGAAATGGTTATTTTAACTCAGGAGCAGTATCCACAGCCGATAAACATAGAATTTTTGTCTGATAAGATTAGCTTATTAGATAACATTAAAGAAGGAGAAAATGTAAAGGTAGGTATCAACATCAGAGGTAGAGAATGGACTTCTCCACAAGGGGAAACCAAGTATTTCAACTCTATTACAGGGTGGAGAGTAGAGAAAGTAATGGATAATGGATCTGAGCCAACTCAGGCTAGCCCATCACAATCTGCATCTCCTGTTTCAAATGAGAATCCATTTGCCGGAGACGAAGATGACGATTTACCTTTTTAATTAAGAATACAACGATTAAAAATATAAATCCTGCTTTTTAAGTGGGATTTTTTTTCCTCACAATGGTCCGATTAGACAAAAACGAAATTTCATTTCCTGATCCTGAGCTTTATGATGGGCATGAAGGCGTCATCGCTTTTGGAGGAGATCTGTCTGTTGAAAGGATTTGGTTTGCTTATCAGCTGGGGATCTTTCCATGGTATAATCCCGGAGAAGAAATCCTTTGGTGGAGTCCTGACCCCAGATTTGTTTTGTTTCCTAATGAATTAAAGGTTTCAAAATCGATGCGGAAAATACTCAACAGGAATATTTTTACCTTCACGGAAAACCAGGATTTCAGAGGTGTCATCAAAAACTGCCAGCAGATCAGCCGGCACGGGCAAAACGGAACCTGGCTCTCTAATGAACTGATGGAATCTTTTATTACGCTTCATGAATACGGATTGGCAAAAAGTATTGAAGTATGGCAAAATAATGAGCTGGTCGGAGGCTTTTACGGCCTTCAGATCGGAAAAGTATTTTGCGGTGAAAGCATGTTTGCCCGGGTAAGCAATGCCTCAAAGGCCGGTTTTATCCACTTCGTAGAAACTCATAAAAATGAGCTGGATCTTATTGATTGCCAGTCTCACACCGAACACCTGGAAAGTCTGGGAGCCAAAATGATCCCGAAAAAAGAATTTTTACACTTTTTACACAAAAATAATAATGAAAGCTGAGAAAGAAAAATGGATTCTCCTCGTTGTGCTAAGTCTCATCTGGGGATCCTCTTTTATTCTGATTAAAAAATCTTTGGAACACTTTAATCCTTTTCAGGTAGGTGCATTGAGAGTTTTGATTGCAGGAATTATATTGCTTCCCGTAGCCATCTCCAATTATAAACTATTCCCGAGGAAACATTTAAAATGGCTTATTCTGGCAGCCGTTACCGGAAACTTCATTCCGATGTTCCTGTTTCCTATTGCGGAAACAGAGATAAGCAGCAGTATTGCCGGAATTATCAATTCCATGATGCCTATTTTTGTGATCATCGTAGGCGCTCTGGTCTGGAAATTTGAAACAACCAGGCAGCAGGTGATTGGGGTTTGTATAAGTTTTGCAGGTGTGTGTCTCCTCGCTTTCGGAGGAGATGACGGAGGAAAATTCAAACTCATTCCCATATTACTGCTTTTATTAGCCACTTTATGTTATGCCATAAGTACAACAACAGTAAAGTCAAAACTGATGGAGCTTTCTTCTGTAATTTTATCGTCTTTTGTATTCGCCTTTGTATTGATTTTACCATCAATCATTGCGCTTACCATGACAGGATTCTTTTCGGAATTCAGTTTTTCAAAGGATAATATGATGGGATTACTCTTTGTTGGCTTATTATCTATATTTGGAACCGGGTTAGCCATGACGATGAACTACAGGCTATTAAAGGTATCCACTCCCCTTTTTGCATCTACTGTAACTCTTTTAATGCCTATTGTAGCAATTATCTGGGGAATTTTAGATGGTGAAAAACTAACTTTTTTACAATTTGTCGGTACCAGCATCATCATAGGAGGTTTAATCTTTTTGCGGACCAAACCCGATTTAAAAAAATAAATCCGTCTCAGTCTCTGACCTTGACGGATTTATAAGATTTCACATCTGTGATTAAAACAAAACTATCTTTATTCTAATAAACGAATTCCTTCTTCGTTATTCTGCATAATAGCATGGTTTAAAGCAGAATTTCCTCTGTTATCTTTGATATTTTTATCAGCTTTATGTTCTAAGAATAACTTTACCATATTGTTTCTTCCAAAAGTGGAAGCAAATATCAATGCAGTAGCTCCATTATGATTTTGAACATCTAAACCTGCTTTATAAGAAAGCAGCAGATTGGCCATGTCATCATGCCCTTTAAACGCGGCGCCCATCAATGCTGTATTTCCGCTACGGTCTTTGAGATCCGGCTGAGCTCCATTTTCTAACAGCCACTTTGCAGCATCGTAGCTGTTATTATAAACCGCTAACACCAATGGAGTATATCCTTGTTCATTTATAGCATTCACTTCCGATTTAAAATCCGAAAGTTCCGTTACCTGATTTGCTCTGGCATAAGAAAAGATGTCTTGTGCCTTTACCGTATGTATACTTAAAAGCAGCATCAGGGGATAAATAAAATATTTCATCATGCTTAATTGGATAATAATGATTCAAGCTGGTTACGGTCCATTTTGACATGACTCGCCAAACGCTTACCAAATTCAGCATCTGCCTGATAGAAATAGGAAATCATTTTGGCAACTACTTTTTTATCCTTTACCCCTTTTAAAGCATTTCCAAGATTTTTAATCAGGTTATCCTGATCTTGTTTAGAGAATGAACGATAGGTCTCTCCTGCCTGCTTAAAGTTGTTTTCCTTATCTATTGTAGCCTGAGTAGTTGTCGTTCCTGCAGGAAAAAGGGTCTGAGAATATTTAAATTTCTTATTATCCGTCACTTCTTTATTACTGGCTGCGGGCTGATAATTTACATCTCCTGTCTGCGGCCTCATGGACATATATCCGTTTTGGTTATACGTTAGAATCTTATTTTTTGCTGCATTTACAGGAAGTTGTTGAAAGTTACCTCCAATCCTGTGACGCTGAGTATCGAAATAAGAAAACAATCTTCCCTGTAATAATTTATCTTCAGAAGGTTCAATACCCGGAACCAATGTTCCCGGAGAAAAAGCAGACTGTTCTACTTCCTGAAAATAATTGCCCGGATTTTGGTTAAGCGTCATGGTTCCTACTTTCACAGATTTAGCAATGGCTTCAGGCCATACCTTAGTGACATCAACCGGATTGAAGTCAAGCTTATCAAAATCTTCTTTTTTCAGCATCTGCACATACAGGTCCCATTGTGGAAACTTTTTGTTTTGAATAGCATGGTATAAATCCAATGTTGCATGTTCTATTTGGGTAGACTGTAATTGGTCTGCTTCTTCCTGGGTTAGGTTTCTTTCCCCATGTTTTGGAACCCATTTGTATTTCACATAAGTAACTTCGCCTTTATTGTTTACCCACTTAAATGCATGCACTCCATTTCCTTGCATTTCTCTGTAATTGGCAGGGATACCATAATCAGAAAACAGCCACGTTAACATGTGGGTTGATTCAGGTATATTAGCAAAAAAGTCGAATACCCTGTTATTATCTGAAGCTCCATTGGTAACCGGAGATGGTTTAAAAGCATGCACCATATCAGGAAACTTGATCGCATCTCTGATAAAAAACACAGGTAAACTATTCCCTACCAAGTCATAGTTCCCCTCATCTGTGTAGAATTTCACTGAAAATCCACGCGGGTCCCTATAGGTTTCAGGAGATCCCTGCTGATGAACCACCGTTGAAAACCTTACGAAAACTGGTGTTTTTTTACCTGCTTTTGATAAGAAATCTGCCATAGTCACATCTGAAAAATCTGAATCAGCAACAAACTCCCCTGCTGCTCCCGCTCCTCTTGCATGAACTACTCTTTCCGGTATCCTTTCTCTGTCAAATGCCGCCAGCTTTTCAATCAAGTGAATATCTTCTAGCAAAACAGGACCATTTAGAATTCTGGTTATCTCCTACAGGAGCACCTGTGTTGGTCGTCAACTGTTGTGAGCTAAGGCTCGTTACCATAGACAAACTCAAAATGAAATACGCTTTTTTCATAGGTTTTATTTTCGTTTAACCGCGAATTTATAGATTATATCTATAATCCGGAAGGAAATAAAATCAATTCATATAATCGATTAAATCTATTGTTTTTAAAATATTGATTTACAAAATAAATAACGGCAGCTCTATTCAAAAAAATATTTATTCTTGGTATTCCAGAAAACTTTTATTAAAACGTTGAGTTTAATGAATATCTGCATTGTTACCTAAATATTCATTATTTTAGTATTATTCAATAAATTACCGATGACTATATTCCATTTCACCGTTCATTTTGGAAGCGAAACAGACTGCCGTAATCACTTCAAGGCCCAAAAAGATAAAATAGGAATATCATGCAGGAAGTGTGGCCATAGGGATCATTATTGGAAAAGCGATGAGAAAGCAAAGCTTCTCGGTAAAATGGGATGCTAAAATAAAAAGACAGAATTACGATCTCCATAATGTTTTTGGATTTTACGCTTTAATTATTCTATTGGTTGTGGCAATGACCGGAATGTATGATCAAAATACAGGAGCCAGGCTATCCAATACTTCTGCGTATGCGGCTCCGTTTGAGCGTGTTGATTTTGCGACTAAAGTACAGAAGCTGAACTATGACCTTCATGTAGGCTCTGCCCGGGGCGGAATATGGGGAAGAGTCTTATATTTCTTTATTACGATTATTGGGGCTTCACTTCCTATTACCGGTTTTTTGGTATAGTGGTTTAAGAGAAAAAAGAAATAGGTTGATATCCGTTAAAGAAAGGGTTAAAATGCTGTTTTTTTCTTTCTAGGCTTCTTAATATACAATTTTTTTTTGCTGTATCCGTAATAATATGTAATTCTGTATCTGTATCCATATCTAAAGACTCTATAATTTTGTGTATTATAAAACTATTAATACTATGAAAGCGAAGGGTTGGCACTCAAATCATCTTCAATGGGATGAAGTGTATGTTTCAGATATGGTTGTTTTAAAAGATATTTTTCTTCAAAAGCAGAATTCCGGGATTCTTAATGAAGACTTCGGACTTCCTTTTCTCTTAGCAAAGAAAGCTCAGGATGTAGTGGCTTTTGCCTGTCTTGTGATTAATCATCTGGGAAAGATCGATTTTATACTTCATGAGGTTGAAGACCTGAATGGAGATGAAAAAAAAGATTCGAATCATATGCGGAAGATTATTGCAGGAGAAACCCATCCGGGAACTATCATGATCCCTTGCAATTGAAAAGTACTATCAATAGAATATTGAACTGGATTAATATCTGATACTAAAAGATCTTTTCTCTTTATTTGTATGTAAAATTCTAATCTTATGGCCAAAGAAGTATTATACCTTAAAATAGCGAAAACAATTATAGAGCAGATCCAGACTGAGACCCTTCAGTTTGGGGATAAGCTGCCTTCACTTAGGCGTGCTCAAAAGCTTTATAATGTAAGTCTTAATACGGTAAAATTGGCGTATATGGAACTTGAAGCCGTTCGCTTGTCGAATCCAGGCCGAAGTTTGGGTATTTTGTAAGTAAAACTTCTCAGCGAAAATTAGCCCTGCCTTCTGTACAACCAATTGGAAAGTCGAAAATTGAAAGTCCTAATGAAGATCTTATTGACAAGGTATTTGGAACGATTTCGGATTCAGATGTTACCGAATTTGCTTTGGGAATTCCGGGAAAGAATTTTCTCCCTTTGGCTAAACTCAAGAAATCGATCATCAGTGTAGTAAAAAGTAAAAATGATAGCGGGACGGATTATGAGCCGGTACAGGGAAAAGAGAGTCTGCGCCGAGAGATGGCAAAATGGTCTATGGTCTTGGAAGGAAAACTGACGGAAGATGATCTGGTCATTACTTCCGGAGCGATGAATGCCATTTATAACAGCCTGATGGCTGTCACGAAACCCGGAGATTGGGTAGCTGTCGAAAGCCCTGTGTATTTTGGAATTCTCCAGGCTATTCAATTATTGGGATTAAAAGTCGTAGAAATTCCTACTCATCCGGTATATGGAGTTGATTTGGATGCTTTAAAAAAGGTATTGCCGAAATTATCAGCATGCTGTTTTGTAACCAATTTCAATAATCCTATGGGGTTTCAGATGCCGGATGAAAATAAAAAAGAATTGGTAAAACTGGTTACCCATTATAATGTCCCGTTGATTGAGGACGATATATACGGGAATCTTTATTTTGGAGCCGAACGTCCAAAGCCATGCAAATTTTATGATGAGGCAGGATTGGTCATGTGGATCGGATCGGTTTCTAAAACATTAGCTCCCGGATATCGGGTAGGATGGGTAGCCCTTGGAAAATTTAAAGATAAAATTATCCGACAAAAGCTCGTTCAGACTGGTTGTAGTCCATCCCTGTATTCGGATGTTATTGCGGATTTTCTAGAGCACGGACGGTATGATCATCATTTGAGAATGTTCAGAAATAAGCTCTATGCCAATTATCTTCAGATCCAAAAATCGGTAACTGCTTATTTCCCTGATAATACGAAGGTCTCTGAACCGAAAGGAGGCTTTATGCTATGGCTGGAATTAGATAAAAGAATATGTACGGAGGATTTGTTTGACGAAGCTTTTAGTCATAAAATTAATTTTGCTCCCGGAAGAATGTTTTCTCAATATGACCAATACCGCAACTGCATGCGCCTGAATTATGCGATGGAATGGACGGACAGAGTAGAAAATGATCTGAAAAAACTGGGGAAAATGATAAAGAATAAGGTTTAATTAAAAAAGCAATACCATGAATGAACAAAATCATGAAGTGAAGATAGAGGCCTATCATCCAAAATATAAAGAAGCCTTTAAAGCCCTGAATGAAGAATGGATCAAAAGCTTCTTTGTAATGGAAGCCGGAGACTACAAGTTGCTGGACAACCCCGAAGAACATATTATCAGTAAAGGAGGACACATCGTATTTGCCCTGCTTGATGATAAAGTAGTGGGAACTTGTGCTTTGGTAAAATCTGAAGCACCATTAACTTATGAGCTTTCTAAAATGGCAGTAAGTCCGAAAGCTCAGGGGAAAAAGATTGGATATCTACTTGGGCGGTCTTTAATAAATAAAGCAAAAGAGCTTAATGCTGAAAAAGTTTTTCTGGAAACCAATTCTGTTTTGGTTCCGGCGATAAAGTTATATGAAAAGCTGGGCTTTAAACATATGCCTGTTGAACACTCTGCTTACGATCGCTGTGATACGCAGATGGAGCTGAGCTGTAAAGATTAATAAAAAAAGATATTAGAACTTGGATAAAATCCGCATTCTAATATCTGAATTTAAATCTACTAAGTATGTTATAAGAGCTTTTTAATATAGAAGCTCTTTTTATTTTTTAATAAAGCTTTTTGAAACAGACTTTCTTGCTCCGGTTACTTTTATAAAGTAAATTCCACTTGAAAGGTGGCTTATATTCAGCTTTTCGTCAAAACTGTTGTTTGAAGATTTCAATTTTTGTGTTGAAACAACCATTCCTCTTGAATCTATAACCTGAAGTTGGATCTCTTTGTCTTCAAATGTAAACTTTACATTGATACTCTGATCAGCCGGGTTAGGATATACTGAAAAATCCTCGGATGATTTATCTATACTTTGTACAGATAATGTATTGGCATTGCAGTTAGAAAGTCTGTTGGTACCGTCAATTCCCCAAGAATTCTGAACAGGAACACATAGCCAGTTCAAGACCGTAGGAAAGTGATCTGCCTCTCTTGTAGTCGATAAATAGTTGTATACCTTAAAGTTATTGGTGGTGTTGAGGGTTCGGGTAGGGTTACCTGTTATAACACTGTTGTTATTATTAGGACTAGAATCTATTAAAGTGTTTCCGGTAGTTTCATCACATTTCCAGTTACCTAATAATTGAGAATAATAAGGATGTGATGGCGTGATGTCCTGGGTAGCCCAGTTGATTAACACATTATTAGGAATTACAGATTTCCAGATTCTGATGTTTTTATACGAAGCGGCAAGGTTTTGTCCATAGGTATTTGTTCCGTCCTGATTGATAGTAAGCGGAAGACCAGAGTCTATATTTCCAATGTTATTCATTTTTGCAAAAGTTACCACAACTCCATCTTCATATAACGTAACAAGTCCGTCTCTGTCAAAGCTTACGGCAATATGTTTCCATTTATTGGTTTCCGTTTTACCTCCTACAAGGTCAATTCTGTTAGTACCATCACCAATATTGAGCTTGTATGTCTGTCCGGAATATCCTGAGATCACAAATCCTTTATTTTTTCCACTGTTCCAGTTTTTATTACTGATCATGGTCGGATCACTGGAAAAATTGGCATTAGGCTTTACCCAGAACTCAATAGTAAAATCCTGAGCGGTTCCAAAATTAAAAGGAGTCTGGTTGGTTGGTTTTGCATAGGTTCCAGCCGGAAAGTTAAGCTGATTGTGAGTGGTATTGGTTTCGATGACAGACCTGCTTATCTGCTGAGGAGTAAAGTTCGGATTGGAGTAAATGGTAAAAATACTTCTCTCAGAAAGATTTCCTCCACCATGGCCATTGTCAACAGCACCATGGTCGGTAGTCAAAACGACCAACCAGTCTTCATTGTTGTAAGTAGCCCTGTTTTTCATGGCATTTACAATTTCTCCAATATAAGCATCAGTGGTTTGAAGCGCTGAAATATATTGTGGAACAGCAGAAGAAAAGCCATAAGAATGACCGGCATGGTCTACATCATCAAAATCAAGAAACAAAATATCAGGATTATCATTCTTTAAAGCATTTACAGCGGCATTTTTTACGGCTAAATCTGTGCTGAGGTTGGTTTTTACGTCTGCATTTTTAATAATGATATCATTGATAGGAGCCCAGTTTACCAGCGAAATAGTTCTTAAATTCGGGTTGTAAGATTCCGCTCTGGATAAAAAATCCGGATAATTAATGTAGTTGGGATTGGTAAAATTGTTATCCTGTACATTGTGTTTGGTATGCCAGACACCAGTTAGCATAGTACTCCAGCCATTTCCGCTCCATGTAGTTGCGGCACAGAGCCCGTCCATTGAATAAACAGACTGGCTAACCAGATTGTGAATATTGGGAGTGTTGGCGGACATCATAACATCACCCCGACATCCGTCAATACCGATAAAAAGGACTTTTTTAGTCTGAGCACTGAAAAAGCAGCTTACGACCACTGCGATTGAAAATAATTTTGTTTTCATAAGATTATTAATTTTGTTTTAAAAAAAAAGTTTACAAATAGTAACTTTAATTTGGCTTTCCCAAAATTAATTTACTATTTGTAAACTCATGTAAACTTAAGGTTAAATTTAAAAAAACAATAAGAAATTGAGGCTGAAAGAATAAGATAATTTTGAAAGAATTAGTAAAGAACTTCTTCAGCCTCAGAAATTGTATTAAAAATATAATCCGGATGGGATTTTTCAAGCTCAGTTTTATTTTGAGCTCCTGAAAGGACGGCTATGGTCAATCCGCATCCTGCATTTTTTCCTTCTTCAATATCGATAACAGAATCTCCTGCTTTTAATACTTTATCCGGTTCGTGAATATTGAATTTTTTCATGGCGAGGTTAATCATTTCGGGACTTGGTCGGCTTTCCGAGACATCATCAGCGGTAATGAGAGCGTCATAATAGATGTGTTCTTTCCAACCCAGCTTATCCAGAAGCTGTTGAGCAATCTCAGAGGTATATCCGGTATTAAGAACGATTTTTTTATTTTTTTCTCTCATTTTTAATAAAAACTTTTCAACCCCTTCGATAGGTTTTACATCTAAATTTTGATAAGCCTCTTTTAGCTGATCTGAGAAATTTTCAAAAATAGGCAAGGCTTCATGAGCATTGCCGCCGATCTCATGTAATAAACCACTGATCGCTTCCAGCTTTTCTTTTCCTGCACAGCTGGATAAAACTTTCTCTAAAGAAACCTCATATCCATAATCATTTACGGCATGCATTAAGGTTTTATACACTACATTGTCCTCATTAATTGTTGTTCCGGCCATATCCAGAACCAATAATTCTATATTCTTCATTTATGCGTAAATTTTATCTATGTTAAATTTTGAAAATCCGCCGCTTGCGGTCATTCCCTTTCCTCCGATACCGGTCACAATATGAATATTCGGTGAAGGGCTGTGTTCAAATAAGTCTTTTGTTTTACATTGTGAGTAAATTCCAAACCACCGTCTCTGAATTTCATAAGTAGGGAGATCTATGATCTTTTTTGCTTCATTGATCATAAATTCATCAATTTCCATATTGAGATCGTAGCCAAGGGAATCTGCGTCTTTTGCTGATGCATACTCATGAGAATCTCCTAAAATAACAGACCCGTCAAGGGCTTGCTTAAAGAGGATATGAACTCCGTATTTTTTCTCAAAAGAGGTTGCATCTTCAAGGGATTTAATCGCTGTATACGAAGGGCACTCCTGGAAAGACTCATATCTTCTTATAGATAATCCGGTCAGGATATTTCCCGGTAACGAATAAATTCCCTGAGGTTTGGTCTGTAGCATTTGCAGCTTGGTAACGATTAAATCGCTTTCATTAAATAGGGAAGGATATAAAGTTTTGAATTCATGGCCTCCGCATATAATGATTTTTGCCGCATGTATTTTATTTCCGTCTGATGTTGTTGCGATACATTGCTGATCATTCTCTTGAGTTTCCACGACCGTAGTATTGTAGAAGATCTTCAGATCTAGTTTTTCCTGTAGTAAAGCGTGAAGTTTTACAATCATTTCAGAAGAGTCCATAGATAGCTCCTGTGGAAAAAATAACCCTCCTTTGCAATAATCCGAGCGAACTCCGTCAAACTTCTTGATACAATCGCTTTTTGAAAGGAGAACAGATTCGTAATCATTCTTTTTATTGATTTCATGAAGCTCATTGATCAGCTGCATTTCTTCTTCATTAGAGGCTAAATAGACAGAACCGTTTTTACGTATTGTTAGATCTGTTTGGGACTGGAGCTCATTATAGATTGCTAAGCTTTCTCTTCCGAAATTCTGCCATTTCAGATCCATGCCGGATGGAACCACCTGCCCGAAATTTCTTACTGTTGCTCCCTGGGGAAATGAATTTTTCTCAAGCAGGGCTACTTTCAGATTTTTTTTCAACGCATGATAAGCATGGAATGTTCCTAAGATTCCACCTCCCACAATGATTAAATCAAACTTTGTTGTCATTATATATTCTTTTTATATCATTTTCGAAGCATCGAAATTGATGTATTGTTTTTTATTGATTTTGGATTTTGATTTTTTTTTGAAGGCTAAATAGGCAATGACCGAAAAAATCAAAACGATCATAACAATGAAATAATTCAGATGAATGTAAAAATTCAACCAGGATGTTTTGGGTGAACCGAAATTCTTATACAGAAGGATCAGAACACTTCCCAGGTATCCGAATGAATCTACAAAATAGATCAGAAATCCTACATTACCCTTAATATCAAAAGCAGCGATCATTCTGTCGAAATAAATTCCGTTGAAAGGAATATAACATAAATACATTCCAAGCCCGGAGATCATCATCCAGAAAAAAGGAGATAAACCTCCGTTTTGAAAAAGATACGTTGAAAGTCCTACTGTTGTTATTCCTGCGAAAAGGATGTAATGATAATAGGCAAACGCTTTTTTATTGTTTTTTACCTTTACCATCAGACTTAAGATCAAAAGAACCATAATGGCAATAGGAATTTCTGTCAGGGTAAAAACAGAACTGTCAAACTTAAAACTTAGGTCATCCCATATTTCACGATTGAAATTATCCCGAAAATCCCTTAATATTGTGAGGCTGACATACAAAAGAGTAATGCACATAACAGGAATAAAGAACCTGCGGATCAATGCTTTTCTTTCTGCTTTATTCAGAGGTTGCCTTTTATTTTTTAATAGGATATCTTCCTCGGTAGGTTTAGGGATTCTCTCCAGCAAAAGACCAAAGATGATAAGAGGGATAATAAAAACAAGACCTGCTGCGAAGGGCATCCAGAATTCTGACACTCCGAAAGTATCCATAATAAACTTACCGACGGACTTTGTGAACCCTGAGGATACGACAAAGCTTGAACATAAGAAAAGCCCTATGATCTCTGTTGTTTTTCTTCCTTCAATATAGGAAAACACAATTCCCCAGATCATTCCCAATGGAATTCCGTTAATAAACATAAAGAGAATATTGTAAGGAGCCGGCACCACAGCAAAGCCTAATAACGAAAGCTCTGCAACAGCAATAAATGTGAATAAATAAAATATTCTTTTTTCAGGTTTTAATTCGGAAATAAATCGTATTCCGATAAACTTTGAAATAAAATAGCCGAGTGCCTGGGCAATAATGATCAATACTTTATATTCAACCCCGAAGTAAGCTAACCCTTCAAATGAAGCTACCGTAAAAGGTTTTCTAAATCCGTACATGCAAAAGTAGACCCCGAAAGCAGAAAATGCTGCTTTCAATGTTACTAATCTTTTTATGTTGGTATTTGCTGCCATTATTAAAAGAATTAGAAGTTCAGTTTAATACCAAGATTACATCGTACTCCGTAATATTCTACCTGCTCAGGGCGATCTTCATTTTTCCCGAAATGATAGATAAGAGGTTTATTCAGAATGTTATTAACATCTGCATACAGGGTTAAATATTTGGTGAACTGATAAGAGCCTCCAAAATCCAAACTGCTGTATTTTCCGTAATAAGAATCATTGATATCAGCTTCCGCATATTCTACGGCATACTTTCCTTTGTGGTTGTAAGCGAGTCTTGCATTGAATCCCTTTTTCTCAAAGAAGAGCTGTACATTGTATAATTCTTTGGCCTGATAAGGAAGGGTAACCTTTCTTCCGCTGGGTTTTTCCATTTCAGAAGTCATAAAAGTAGCGTTCAGCTGTGTTCCGAAATATTGTAAGAATCCAGGAAGAAAATCAAATCTTTTATTGATTCCAAGTTCGATGCCTCCCAGCCATGCTGCTTTTCCATTATTAGGAGCCGTGAACTGTACCCCGCTCATACCATTATAAGAATCAATGAAAGAGTCCTGAAAAATAGGATCAGTGATCGATTTATAAAATACACCACCACTCAGAATCCCTACATTTGAGAAGTAATATTCCCCCATCAGGTCAAAATTTAAAGAGTAGGTAGGATTTAGATTAGGATTTCCTCCTCTGAATTCATTATCCGCTTCGATATAAGTACCGCCGGGAGTCAGGTCTCCGAAGTTGGGTCTTGAGAAAGTCCTTGTCGCAGCAAAACGCAGGTTGGTTTTATCATTGAGCGTATATTTGACATGTAACATTGGTAAAACGGCAAGATAGTTTTTAGTGTTTTCAACCGGAACCAATGCGTCATCCACTACATTATAGCCCTTTACTCTCGTATTTGTATTGGATAATCTGACTCCTCCTAATATGATGATCTTATCATTCAGTTTATACGTTCCCATCCCATAAGCATCTGCTTGCTTTTCAAAAACATCGAAATTCCTTCCTAATGCTTTGTTATATTCCAGAGCTTCTGAATCTGTTGGGTTTATTTTTAGATTTCCCTGATTCTGAAACCAGAACTGATTCATCCCTGTTGTTGATAATACAGGACCAAACGTATTTCCGATATGTGCATTCATCTCACTTAAATACTTAGGTCCATTGGGCTGTGTAGTGATATAGGAACCAAAATCGGATAATAGGGGAGCTGTTCCGTTACTCCAGTTATAGAAAATATCTGAGAATCGGGCATTACGTTCTTTATCCCTGTATTTAAATCCGTATTTTAAAGTCAGTTGATCAGAAACATTAATCTCATGATTAAACGCTGCAACAATTTTATCCTTTTCATCAACGAAAACCTTATAAAATTCCAGATCGGTAAATTTCATTTGGGCAGCATCCATTTTAAAATTAGGATCACTGTAAAAACCGAATAATGCATCAGGGTTTTTATAATCCAGCTTTCCGCCATCTGCTTTCCAATAGGCTCTTGCTCCATTTCCCCGATCTGATATATAATCAGGATTGATGCCAACGCCGGATTGTGTATACTTGATCACATAGTACGAATTGTTTTGTTTGTCAGGGATATTTCCATATTTGAATCTGTTATCGTAATAAGATACATCCCAATCAATTTTTCCTTTGTTTAACTGATGAACTCCTCCGAGGGATACGGAAGTCATTTCTGTAATTAAGAGATTGTGTATATTTTGAAGCTCAACCCTTGCGGTATTATTGGCTGAGCTGAATTTATCAAACCGTATTCTGTGTTTGTAATGGGTTTCGTCATCAGACAGAGTTCCATACATACCTTTTAGGTATAATGTGTTTTTGGGAGAGAGTACATACTCAAATGCAGTATTGATTCCGGTTGTTTTTCTCACGCCGTTATAATCACGAAGTTCTAGCCTGAAAACTCCTTCATCACCGCTTCTTCTTGCTTCAAAATTGTCTGTAGACCAGTTTCTGGTAAAATGAGCGATGTTAAATAGATACCCGAATTTTTTATCCTTCGTTCTGCCTCCGTATAACAAACCAAAATTATAAACTCCTTTATCAGCCTTGGCATTATAACCACTTCCTAAAGTGATCTTCAATTCCTGCTTCATAGGAGGAGTCTTCGTAATAAAGTTAACTCCGCCACCGATACCGTCGGCTTCCATATCGGGAGTAAAAGATTTATTGACATGAACATAAGAAATGAGCTCTGTAGGAAAGAAATCAAAGGCTGTAGCTCTGGAGGTGGTCTCCTCTTCAGCAGTTGGAAGCCTGTTCCCGTTGATTGTTGTTGATGCCCAGAATGGAGGAAGTCCTCTTATAGAAACAAACCTTCCTTCTCCCTGGTCTCTTTCAATAGAAACTCCCTGCACACGCTGCACGGTCTCTGCCGCATTTCTATCCGGTAACTTTCCGATTCCGTCAGAAGCAATAACATTGGTAATATTGATTGCATTTTTCTGAAGGTTCAAAGCTCTTGCTTCGCTATTTTTAAGAGTAGCGGTAACAACAACTTCATCTATATTTTTTTGTTTTTGAGAGAGCTTTATAATGCCAAGATCTGTATTTTCTTCAGATTTGATGTCTATGGTAATATGGTTCGTTTCATATCCGATATAGCTTACTTGTATAGTATACTCGCCTGTTTTAAGATCGTTGATGGTAAATTTACCATCAATGTCTGTGGCTGTATTTTTTGAAGAGCCCTTTATTGTTATGGAAGCGCCCGGAAGGGGTTGATTTTCATCCAGAACAATTCCGGTGACGGATTTTTTCTGAGCGGATAGCAAAGTGATAAAACTGATAAAAACAAGGATAAGTAATTTCTCTAATTTTGTTTTCATTTTTACATATATTAAACTTTTATGCAAATCAAGCTAATAATTTTAATATATGTAAATATTCTGTGTTAAGTAATAATTAATAAATAGGTGGAAATTGTTAAGTATTTCTTATCAAAAATAATCTTGTTAATAACTTAACAAGTAGTAAATTATCCTTTAAAACAATATGTTTTATGGTTTTTGTAAACAATTTAATGATAATGTATTTATAGAAAATACCACGAAATTTGTTAATTCTGTATTAATTTTGGAAAAATAAGGAATAGTAAAAGTTGAGTATTTGTAAACTTTTTAATGAGAATTTAACAGATTTATTATAAAAAAGAAAAGGTTAATGATTGTCAGAATAAAAATAAAGAACCAACATGACGCAGCTTTCATTACTGATACTGACCGGAACATGAGGAAACTTACCATTGAAATATAAAGAATCCCCTTCTTTTAAGATAATCTCTTCGTTATCGATTAAATATTTAACCTCTCCTTTGAGAATATGTTTAAATTCCCAGGCATCGGTGATTACTTTTTCCCTTTTAGAATTCGGTTCAAGTGTTAATAAAACAGCTTCAAAACCGAGTGAATGAAGGCTTTTACTAAAGATGTGCATGTATTTAAATCCTTCAGCCTCTACTTCTTTTTCGATAAGCTGCTGGCTTTCTTTAGGCAGATAAAGGAATTTGGCATTTGATTTTTTTTCTACACCTTCAAAGAAATAGCTGGCATCGATTTCCAATGATTGAATCAAATCAAGCAGAACGGGCAGGGAAGGAATCGTTCTTCCGTTTTCAATACGGGAAACAAGACCATTGCTTACACTTGCTCTGAAAGCCAATTCATTAATGGTTAAATTATTTTTCTTTCTAATATCTTTTAATCGCTTGCCGATACCTATTAAAAAATCATTCATAGTATTTAAAATTTACCCCGAACTGTTTTCATCATTCTGTTATGACAACAAATGTAGCATTATTCTATAAAGATTTTACAAACTTTAGAATCATTAGTGGAAAAATCTGGTGGACATTCACTGAGGCTTATTTCCTATCTTTTTCCTATTTTTGTGTAATTCGCAACTTATGAAAAAAATTATTCTGATCGAAGACGAAACCAGTGTCGTATCTTTTATTAAAAAAGGACTTCAGGAAAAAGGCTATGAAATCTCTGTGGCCTTTGATGGCCGTACCGGAGTACAGCTGGTAGAAGCTAATGACTTTGATCTGGTAATTTTGGATATCATGTTACCGGAAATGAATGGTTTAGATGTCTGTAAAGAGATCAGAAAAACCAATCAGCATGTTCCTATTCTTTTTTTAACAGCATTGGGAACTTCTGAAAATATTGTTCTTGGCCTTGAAAGCGGAGGAGATGATTATCTGGTGAAGCCATTTAAGTTTATCGAACTGGTAGCCCGTGTAAAATCATTATTAAGACGCAGTATTAATCATACGACGGCTCCGGAAGCTCCCGAACCTGAGGCTGACAGCGAGCATGTTTATCAGGTTTCCGATCTGATCGTAAATGATTATACTAAAAAAGTAACAAGAGGAGGGGAAGATGTTTCTCTTACTTCTACAGAATACAAGTTGCTTATGTATTTTCTGAATAATCCGGAAAAAGTAATTTCCAGGGCGGAAATCCTTGACGCAGTGTGGGGGGTAAATTATGAATTGGGAACCAATGTTGTAGATGTGTATGTCAATTACCTAAGAAAAAAACTGGACAGCCAGGATGATCATAAACTAATACATACCGTTATAGGAATGGGGTATGTACTGAAAAAACCATAAAGATGTTTAATAGAGTTGTAACGAATCAAACCAAAACAATGGTGCTTTTAATGCTGGTTTTTACCACCATTATATTATTATTTGGAGGTATGGTTTACTTCTCAATTGTTAACTTTTCACATCAGAGGTTCTATGAGCTGCTCAAAATAAGAACCACTACAATTATACAGATTGAGAAAAGCAAAGAGCATCTTGATCTTCGGGAAAATCGTGTTTTGAATAATACCAATGATGAAGAGCTTCCCATGGAAAAAGACTATGTCTTCATGGTTCCTACAGATTCCAATTTTAAAAAAATTTCACAGGAAATTCATATTCCTGATACGTTTTTCAAAAACATTGTAAAACAAGGAGAAGCTAATTATAATGATCAGGAGTTTTATTATATAGGCCAGTCTTTCAAGTTTAATGACCGGGAATATATTGCCATTGCTTCAGCTAAGAATCATTATGTAGTGTATTATCTCGGATTCCTTAAAAGAACATTGATTACCTGTATTGTACTTTCGCTTTTCTTCAGTATGATCTTTTCTTTTTATCTGTCGAAAACCTTATTTAAACCGATATTAAAAATTACAGGTAAGGTGAAGGAAATCAGTTCTGAAAACCTTCATTTAAGACTGGAATCTCATCCCGATAACAAAGAATTGAATGAGCTTGTAGATACGTTTAATGATATGCTTAACAGGATAGAGACCTCATTTGAAACGCAGAATCACTTGATTGGAAACGTCTCCCATGAGCTCAGAACACCACTCACCTCCATTATGGGTGAAGCTGATGTTGCTCTTTCTATCAACAGAACCCCTGAAGAATATAAAGAAACATTGGAAATTATTCTCGACGAAGCAGAGAAGTTGGATAAAAAAATCAAAGCCTTGCTGATGATTGCCCAAACAGGTTTTGATGGCAAAATTCAGAAAATGGATAAAATACGGATTGACCAGCTGCTTTGGGATGTTATTGAAACATTGAGAAGAATAGATACCCGGAATAATATCTACCTCGATATAAGTATGTTGCCGGATAATCCTAAAAAACTAAAAGTACAGGGTAATGAGCAATTACTGCATCTTGCTGTTGCTAACATTATTAATAACGGCTGTAAGTATTCTAATTTTCAGCAGGTAAGAGTTTCATTAGGAGCTACGGATACCGATGTGTACATTATTGTAAAAGACAATGGAATCGGAATTCCTGAAGAGGAAATGAATAAAATCTATGATCCGTTTTTCAGAGCCTCCAATACCCAAAATTATGAAGGATACGGCATCGGCCTTCCTCTGGCAAGAAATATTGTAAGAATGCACCATGGAGAGTTGATCGTAAGTTCTCATGAAAATCAAGGGACTACCGTACAGCTTCGTTTTCCTAATTTTTATAGTATGATGCAGGTAGAGAGGGAAGGATTGTAAAGATGTAAAATCGCGAAATCGCTTTTTCGAGGTTAAGGCTTTATTCTATCACGATAGTTTTAAAGAGATATTGCACATTGAGAGAACTGCAAAATCGTGAAATCGATTTTCTTAGGTTAAGGCTTTGCTCTATTGTTGCCATTTTAGTAGTTATCTTATAGATTAGATCTTTTATCCAGCACCTCATACTTTTACAAATTCACGATTTCACGATTTCACAGTTTTACGATTCTACGATTTCACGAATCTGCAATTTTACCATTTTACTGCTGTAAGACCTTAGTAATGCAGTGATTTTATGTGCCTAAGCTCTCGCTATTTCCTCCAATATTAATTCTTCTTAACAATTTTCTAATCTCATTTTAATCTCTTTAATGACATTTTAATTCGGTTCCAAAGGGCTTTTAATTTGGTCACTATAGTTTTGTATCATCAAATAAGATAATACACAACTAAACCACAAAGATATGATCAAAACGATTTTAATTGCCACAGATTATTCTCTTGAATCTTTAAATATATTAAAAAAAGTACTAAAAGAGAAAGATGCAAAAGCAGAGAAAACTCAATACAATATTTTGTTTGTATCAGGATATGAAATGGGAGATTCTATCAGGGATCTTTTATTTACGACAAAAGGAGGCATCTTTAATAAAATCAGACCCAGTGAGTTCTGTGATGCTTTCAGTATTATTAAAAATAAATATCCGCATTTGATCAATAAAATGATTTGCGATGTTTTCACCGGAAGCTTCCAGAGAACATTCAATAATTATGTGAAAACAGAAAAAATAGACGAAGCATATTATTCACCCTCCATAAAAAGTAAAGGAAAAGGAAAATTTGATATAATACCTTATATCAAAAAATGCAAAGATCTGGAATCTCATGAAATTACGATTGAGATTTCTGAAAGTCTTCCGGAAAGAGGAAAACTTGCAGAGATCTTTGTAGAGGCCTAAAAAACACACAAAGACAACTTTTATAAAATTAGAAAAAATGTTAAGAAATTATAGTAACAGCAGGACATTGGGGGACAATATAAGACTGGGGACGCTGACTGCCTTTACGGCAGGAACTATAAATATTGCATCTCTATTAATATTTCTTTCTTTTACTTCGAATGTAACGGGGCACTATGCCATTTTAGCGGCAGAAATAAGTAAGGGAAACTGGACTCAGGTAGCCGTCGTTGGGGGGTGGATATTTATGTTCTTTTTCGGAGGTTTTTTATCAAACCTTATTGTCATCAGCTTCAATAAAAAAAGCAAGTATTTAGCCCATGCTACGCCACTTGTTTTAGAAATCATGGCGCTGTTGTTTGTTGGGATCTATGGGCAGTTTTTCTATCAGAAAACATTAGAAGAAACGCAATACCTCGTTGCCTTGATGCTTTTTGCTACAGGTTTACAGAATGGTTTGACGGCAAGTATCTCTAATTTTTCAGTAAAAACAACCCACCTTACAGGAACCACGACCGACCTGGGAATCTTAGTCTCTATGTTTACGCATAAGAAATACAGAAGAAACCCGGAATTGATTGCGAGAGCTAAACTATTATCAAGTATTATGTTTGCGTACGTTTTAGGGGCTGTATTTTCAGGATTGACCTATTACTACCTTGAATTCAGAGTATTTTATGTAATCAGTTTCTGTCTATTAATTGTGATCGGATATGATTTTTACAAAATCCATGTCAGACACTTTAAAACACAATACAGATATAGTAAAATCTATAAAAAGCCTACTGTTTTGGCTTATCTCTATGAAAAAATTCATGGAGAGCCCAAAAAAGAAAAAACAAAAGAAAAAAGAAACCTTGTATTTGAGACTAAAATGCAAGAATAAATAAAAGAAACTATCAGTATTAATTTTGTGTAAACTAGCTGTGAATCAATCCTCTATTTGTGTAATACAATTAGGGGATTGTGTTTTCTAAAAAGAGAGAAAACAAGGGTATTTATATTAAGATAATAAAAGGCAGAATTTTTGCATGTTGATAATTAAATCTTAAATCACGATTTTATTGTTTTTATTACCATTTTCATTGACTATTTTTGTAAGTCGATTTAACCGTTTTTATGTCAGATATTATTCAGCTTTTACCGGATCATGTAGCCAACCAAATTGCGGCAGGAGAAGTGGTGCAGAGACCTGCGTCCATTGTGAAAGAACTATTGGAGAATGCCATCGATGCGGATGCTTCTAAAATAGAGCTGATTGTAAGGGATGCCGGGAAAAACCTGATACAGGTTGTAGATGATGGAAAGGGGATGTCTGAGACCGATGCAAGAATGGCGTTTGAAAGACATGCAACATCTAAGATCCGGGCAACCGATGATATTTTTAAAATCGCAACCAAGGGATTCCGTGGTGAGGCCTTAGCTTCTATCGCAGCAGTCTCTCAGGTAGAGCTTAGAACAAAACAGAAAGAAACAAATATTGGAACCAATATCTATATCGAAGGCGGAGTTTTCCAATTTCAGGATCCGGTACAAACATCGGATGGTTCTAATTTTCTGGTAAAAAACTTATTCTTTAATGTCCCGGCAAGAAGAAAGTTTCTTAAAAATAATAATATTGAATTCAGGCATGTTATCGACGAATTTCAACGTGTGGCATTAGCACATGAAAACCTGGAGTTTTCCCTGTTTCATGATGATGAGCCTGTTTTTAGACTTAGGAAAGGAAGCCAGATGCAGCGGATTGTGGATATTTTCGGAAGAAAATTGCAGCCTCAGCTCATTCCGATCAAAGAAGATATCATCTGGTGTAAGCTTCACGGATTCGTGGCTAAGCCTGAAGGAGCTAAAAAAACAAGAGGGGAGCAGTTCCTTTTTGTCAACGGAAGGTTCTTTAAAAGCCCTTATTTTAATAAGGCTGTTCAGGAGGCATTTGAAGGTTTGCTTTTACCGGGGTATATTCCTACTTTTTTCCTTTTCCTGGAGCTTGATCCGGAGAAAATTGATGTTAATATCCATCCTCAAAAAACAGAAGTTAAATTTGAAGATGAACATCTCATTTTTGCATTGATCCGCTCTACAATAAAGAGATCTTTAGGAATCTACAATGTTGCTCCCAGTCTTGACTTTGAGAGGGATCCGCAATTGGATGAGCTCATGCAGAAGACATTTCCAAGCAAGGGAAATACCGGCGGAACAATAAAAATGCCTGAAATCGTTGTTGATAAGGACTATAACCCATTTTTAGAAGAAAGAGAAGTAAGGCAAACTGAAATTCAGAATCTTGCTGAAATGTACCATCAAAATATTGCAGCAGAACCTTCAAAAATTAATTTATTTGAGGATGAAGATTTTGATGAAGACCTGATGAGACTTCCTAACGGATATTGGTTATTCAACAAAGGGGATAGGACATTAATGCTGGATTTGGGAAGAATGCACCGCTTGTTTGTTTCGGAAAATAATAAACCGACAAAGAAGGGAACTACCAATAGCCATGCGCTTCTTTTCTCTCTGGAATACCACATGAATGAGATTGAGAAGAATAAATATAAATCAATCAAGAAATATCTTCCGGAGCTGGGGTTTGGTATGAAAATCGCCCACGAAAGTGTTTTAAGGATTGATGCTGTTCCGGAAGGGCTAAAAGAAACTCAGGTCATGAAATTTCTTGAAAACCTGTTTGATATTTTAGAATATAAGACGGAAGAGGAATTTATGCAGTACTATCAGAATCAATGGGCTAAGATGCAGTCTAAATCCAGATTTGATTTTATATATAAAAAAGATGCGGAACAACTCATTAAAGATTTTACAGCATTAGGATTTCCCGAATTTTTACCCAATGGAAAAAGATGCTTTTATGAAGTTCCGTTTAATGATTTTAAAAACAAATTTTAAAAATGTTTAACAATATACCACCGATTACAAGAAACATTATCCTTATAAATGTAATTGTATTCATCTTTTCAAACTTTTTACTTAGAGATCAGCTTACAGTTTACCTTGCTGCCTTTTATCCGTTTTCCCCATACTTTCATTCATGGCAGATTATAACGCATATGTTTATGCATGGGAGTATCATGCATATTTTATTTAATATGTTGACGTTGTGGAGTTTCGGGCCTGTGCTAGAGCAGTCGTTGGGCGAAAAAAAATATCTGATTCTTTATTTTGTAAGTGGTTTAGGCGCATTTTTCTTATTCAATCTGTGGAACTTTGTTGAGGTTCAGCAAATTTCTAATGAGCTGCAAGGGTTGGGTTTTAATGTGGATGCTTATTTATCCGGAGCAAAAGGAACATTTATGGGAAGTACTGAATCCATTCTCAAACAGAAGGAATTATTGGCTGGTTTAAACGGTATTATCGCAACTCCAATGGTTGGTGCTTCAGGTGCTATTTTTGGTGTTATTGCCGCTTTTGCAACTCTATATCCGGATTCAAAAATTGGAATCATGTTTATTCCTGTTCCTATTAAGGTAAAATATCTATTGCCTATTTTACTTGTTATTTCTATTTATTTAGGGGTTTCAGGAAATGTAGGAGGGATTGCTCATTTTGCCCATGTAGGAGGAGCTATTGTTGGATTTATATTAGCTTACATCTGGAAGAGAAAGCTGTATAGAATGCGTTAAGATACCCTTGTGAAAATACTTCGCCTTATACTTTTAATAATACATTTTGGGATATTGTTTCTTTTACTGGGGACACTATTAAATGCGTACGTACCTCCGAAAATGTATCCGTGGTTCAATTTGCTTTCTTTAGGGTTTCCTGTTTTAATAATTGCTTATGTGTTATTGACTTTTTTCTGGATTCTAGTCTGGAAGAAAAGAGCTATACTGTTTCTTTTATTTGGATTTATTTTTATCAATCCTATTAAGAGATGGGTTAATTACTCTTCTGATATAAAAGCAGTTTCTAATTTAAAAATTGTTTCACTTAATGCAAAAGGGGGAACATTTGGCGTGCAAAATATCAATGCATATATTGAAAAACAGAATGCAGACATTATTTTGCTACAGGAACACGGCAATATAAAAAAATATCAGTTCAAGGGTTTTGAAAAAGGAAAAAGTAATGATATTATTTCAATTTTTTCTAAGTACAGGATTATTGATCAGAAAGAGCTGATCGATAGTAATCCTGATACGAACAATGCCTATGCGAATCAAACAGATATTGAAATAAGAGGAAAAATATACAGGTTTGTTAATGTCTATCTTCAACCGTTTAAGTTTGAGAAGAGTATGGTTAAGCTTCAGGGAAATAGTAAAGAAGATGAGCAGAAGCTAAAAGATATTGTTAAAAGATTAATTCCCACTTTTAAAATGCATCAGGAGCAGGTAGCTGCTATCAGAAAAGGAATTGACAATTCTCCTTATCCTGTAATATTAGTCGGAGACTTTAATTCGGTTCCCAATTCATATGAATATTATCACTTGGGAGACGGCCTTAAAGATGCTTTTATGGAATCGGGAAGAGGAAGTGCTACCAGCTTTCATGAGTATAAATTTCCAATAAGAATTGATTACGTATTTACGTCTCCATCGATACAGGCTGTTAGTTATAAAGTTGACCGTTCTGTCAGAATTTCAGATCATTATCCGGTTATTACAACTCTCAAACTATAAAAATAATAATCATAAAATACGTTAATAGTTTTTATATTGGTAGGGTTTTTGATTAAGGAAAGGCTAGACCGTTTTTTCATGAAGCCGAGCCAGATATTATTGTTTTCACATATTGCCGTTATTGTTCTACTATTGTGTACTTTAGGGAATGCATGGGTGCCTCCTAATATTCTGGGGAGTTTGAACCTTCTTCCTTTGGTTTTTCCTTATCTGGTATTGGTGCATATTGTATTAACAATAGTATGGATTATTAAAAAAAAGAAGATCGCTATTGTTTTTCTTTTGAGTACTTTTATTTTCTATAATCCTATCAGACGATGGATCAACTTTTCCCCTAAAACTGAGAATACGAAATCGATGCGGGATGTTAAAATATTGACATTCAATGTGAAATATGGTGAGTTTGGCTGGGATAAAGTGAAAAAATATATCAATGATCAGGATGCAGATATTGTGTTGATTCAGGAAAAAGACACCAACAGAGCAGTAAGGAAGGATATGGTTAAATACCCTACGGTAATTTTAAAGACAAAACATAGGGTTATAAGACAAGCTGAGCTGATCGAAGATAAATCCAGAGGAAATTCTTTTTATGCTGATGTTGAGATTAATGGAAAGATTATAAGAATAGTAAATGTATACCTTGAACCGTTCCGCTTAAATAAATCGATGTTTAATTTCGATGGTCTTGGAAAAGAGTCCAATAAACTAAGTATTCTGTTATCTCATTTTACACCGACATTCAAAGCTCATGAGGAGCAAATAAAAAGCATCAGAAAAGTAATCGATCTCTCACCTTATCCTGTAATACTGGCGGGTGATTTTAATTCGGTTCCTAATTCATATGAGTATTATAGCCTTGGAAAAAACCTTGAAGATGCGTATTTGAAGGTAGGTAATGGAATTTCTACGAGTTTTCATGACTATAAAATTCCTTTGAGAATTGATTATATTTTTACATCGAAAGATATAATACCCTTAAGCTATAAAATAGATCATTCTGTAAAATTATCTGATCACTATCCGGTAATTGCGGAATTTCTATTAAATTAGTTCCATGAAAAACTTATTTTTTGGAGCGGCTGTTTTTTCAATCATATTTATTTCTTGTTCTAAAAAAGAGCCTGTCAATTTAAATGATAATGAGGAACCTGTGGTCCATTATGACACCACTGCAATCGATTCATTTTCGGGAGGAGCAATATCTGTTGATATTGCAAGGAAGATCAGGATGTCTTCTCAAAGCTATAAGGACTCCTTGAAAGCAGTGTTAAAACTTCAGCAAGAAGAGAAGCGTATAAAAGAAGAGCTGGAGAAAGAAAATAAAAAGAAGCAGGATGAGGAAAAGAAGAAGGCTGACCAAGACAAAAAGCAAAAAACTTTATCATCAGAAAATTCTCCTAAAGAAGTGAAAGTTGAATAAAAGTTTTATACATTTGAATACATTCTTAAAAATATCAAAATATGAAAAAGCAAATTTTAACAGCACTTATGGTTGCAGGACTAGTGGTTTCTTGTACTAAGTCAACAACAAAAACAGAACAGGTTGAGAATCCGGATGGATCTGTAACTACAACGAGTACTACAGTAACCCAGGAGGGACCTGGTGTAGACACTGCGAAGGTTAACGAAGCCAGAGAAGATGTAAAAGCTAAAGTAGATGCGGCTGGTAATAAAATAGATAACGCGGCGGATAAAGCAAAAGCAGAAATTAATGAAGCAGGAAAAGATGTAAAAGCTAAAGTGGATGCAGCAGGTAATAAAATAGATAATGCAGCGGATAAAGCAAAAGCCGAGATTAATGCTGCAGGAAAAGATATTAAAGCAGGAGCTAAAGAAGTAGGGAATGATGTAAAAGATGCAGCTGCAAAAGGAGCCGGAAAAATAGAAGAAGGCGCTAAAAAATTAAAAGAAGATTTAAGGAAGTAATAACACTATCCTGCCTGAAAGCAGATGTTAAAGCTAGATTCGGAAAATAAAGATCTGAGTCCTTTTTAAAAAAATAAATAAAAATGCGGAAAGAAATTTCCGCATTTTGAATTTTATAGGACCTTTACCTTTTCTTCACAGCTTAATAACCCTTTGCTGCCTGGGCGCTTTTCAGAAGAGGATTGTAGTCCACAGCACTTTGTGGATAGGGGAATCTCACAAACTTGTTTTGCCAAACCCTTTTCTGAACCAGGCCATTGGTAATGTCATAAATATCATGCATAACATCTCCGCCGATATTCCATCTTCGGACATCTGCGTATCTGAATCCTTCTCCCGCAAGCTCAATCCGTCGTTCATTTCTGATCAGGGCTCTGAGGCTTTCTTGGGTCTGGGTTCTGGATATTTTGGGCATCGCCACCCTATCCCTGATGAGGTCCAGCGCATCATAAACGCTTGCGTTGGGGCCTGAAACTTCATTTTGAGCTTCCGCATAAGTAAGGAGAACCTCCGCATAGCGTATCAGAGGATAGTCCTCCGGCCCAGTCCACGGACCTATCTTATAATTGGGATCTGCCAACTTTCTGAAGTGATAACCTACCTTGGAGGTATTGTTTCCTCCTCTTGGCCAGTTGAATATATAATTATTTTCTATTGCATTCCACTTGCTCTTCGGGAAAAGTATGGATGCATACAGTCTGGTGTCCCGGTTTTTAAACTCATTAAGGTATTCAAGGGTAGGGTTTCCGTCATTATAACTGGCTGCTCTCTGCTGTGGGGTTGGCGGTACAAACACCGATCCATCCCTTTTCCAATAGGTATTCACAAGCTCTATGGTTGGCGTAATTGAGCTCCAGCCGCCTACATTATTCGGAAAAAGAAGCGTGTAAAGGGCGCTTGAAATAGGACTGTTCAGCACATATTGAGAAGTTAAAATATACTCTCTGTTTGCCTTGTTGGCTGCCCAGAATAACTTCTGATAGCTCGCAAGCCCTCTGTAGAAGTTCATCTTTTCATCATTTGAACCAAATGTTACCAAATTGCTTTCATACCCGTCAGCCAGATCTCTATCTGTTACCGCAGTTGTTTTGAAAAGGCTGTATGTGCCGGAATCCATGACTTGTTTTGCGGTTGCAGCTGCATTTGACCATTGATTATAATAAAGTTGGATTCTCGCTTTTAAAGCCAATGCGGCCCCTTTTGTGACTCTTCCTTTTTCAATTCCCACACCACCACCATACTCTGCCGGTAAGTCAGGTGTTACAGCATTCAGCTCATTCAAAACATAGGTAATAATATCTGCTTCCGGTAGTGGGGTGAGAGATCCCAGATCCGGGGTCGACTTTTCCACAAGGGGTAACGGACCAAAGATCTGGGCTAAAATAAAATAGGAATAGGCCCTCAGGAAACGTGTTTCCGCAATATATCTTTTTTTCCTCTCGTTATCCATGCTTACCTTATTTATATTTTCCATAAAGGTATTGGCTCTCCGGATGGTTGCCCAGTCGTATCCGAAATCGGATGTTGCATTGATATCCCCGAGTGAGGCGATATTTGCCGTACTTTCCCATGAATACTGTGCATAAGCATTGTCAGCATAGGCATCATTATACCAGGCTGCGTAGGCTGCGCTACCCAATAAAGAATAAACTCCATTTAAGGCAAGTGTTGCATCTTTTTCTGTTTTCCAATAAATTTCTGTTGAGATCTGATCTTCAGGAAGGCGGTCCAGATTGCATGAATTGGTAGCCAACAGGCTGCCTAAAAACAGGAAAGGATATATATACTTTTTCATAATTCAGATTGTTTAAATTAAAAAATAAGATTAAAATTGAACATTTACACCAAAAGCAACGGTCTTGGTCTGCGGATAGGTAGCTCTGCTGCTTGCCATTTCAGGATCAAAGTCTTTCATTCTTTTGTCTCCCCTGATTGTAAATAAATTATTGGCGGTCAAATAAATTCTGAACCGGTTCAAACCTATACTTTTTGACATTTCGTTTGGCAAAGAATAGCCCAGGGTTAGAGCTTTTACACGAATATAATCGGCATTGAACAACCAGAAGCTCGATATGGTTCTACTGGCATCATTCTGTTGATTGTCTGCTGTTTCCAGGATCCTCGGGTATACTGCATTAGGATCAGGGTTGTCTGGAGTCCACCTGCCTAATGTATATTCTTTTGCTCCCGCTCCGTTAAAAAATGCCTGTGAGGCTTCATTGCTCAGATAGACCTTAACATTGGAAACCCCCTGTATGACAAAATTAAAGTCAAAATTCTTATAGCTAAACCCTCCATTAAGTCCAAAAGTCAGGTAAGGGACATCGTTTCCTATTACAATCCTGTCGTTCTCATCAATTTTTCCATCTCCGTTCTGGTCTTTGATCTTAATGTCCCCTGGCCTAGTATTGGCACTAAGCCTAGGATAATTATTGATAACATCTTGTTGCGAATACAGGCCTATGGCTTCAAATCCGTAAAAAGAGCCTACCGCATCTCCCTGCCTTAATATAAACGGAGAGGTTATAATCGGGTTGCTCAGATTAGTGACCTTATTCCAGATTTTGCTGAAATTGGCGTTGATGTAATACTGGAACTGTTTGCCATTATTCTGATATCCTAGGTTAATTTCTACCCCTTTGTTCTGTACCCGGGCCGTATTCACCGAAGGATATTCTGCTGAACCTGATGGTCGTATCCCAAATTCATAAGGAACAGGTATTGCATTTAATATGTCTTTGGTCAGTCTGTCGAATAAGTCGAGCTGAAATGTCAGTTTCCGGTTAAATAAAGTTCCGTCCAGACCAATATTTTTAGTCAGTGTTGTTTCCCATTTCAGGTTGGGGTTAGGTATTTTCGAAGGCCATATTCCGGGGACTATGCTTCCGTCCAGTACGGCTGCATTTCCTTGTCTGTAAAGGCTAAGGTAATCCCAATACCCTACATTATAAACGTTCCCTGATTCTCCGACAGAGGCGCGCAGCTTAAGATCATTAACAAATGTTACATTTGACATAAATTTTTCTTTATCGATTCGCCATGAGGCCATTACTGTAGGAAAATAGCCCCACCTGTTATTGGCGGAAAACCGGGAGGTTGCATCTGCCCTGAAGATCGCTTCCAGATAATACTTATCCTTATAGCTATAATTTAGTCTTGAAAATGCAGACTGGAATGCATCAGACTCTGGAAGTCCACCCAGGAAAACATTTTCACCGTTCATGGTGACCACTTCACCATTCAAATCCCTGCCTCCAAATGCTTCCATTCCATTGAGTGGCAAATCCCGTCGCAGAGCCCGGATTTCCCTGTTTCTATTGTCCTCATAAGAGGCTCCCGCCATCACTTTAAAATAATGGTCTTTAAAGGTGTTTTCATAGGTTGCATAAACCTGACCCATAAACAGCCCGTTCTTGTACCACCTTTCCTGATAGCTATTCGGGGTAACCATTGTGCCGCTGATAGGAGCACCTGTGAAAAAATTGATTAAAGCAGGGATCTCATTTCTGAACTCCGTTATGATCCTATCCCGGTTTTTATAGGAGATCTGACCGTCAATACTAAGTCCCTTCATCGGTTTCAGGGTAGCCGTTATGGCACCTATAAAGGTATTGGTCTCATCCCGGTAGTTTCCACTTTCCCTCAAAGTTCTTAACGGATTACTTCCTCCAAGGGTAGCATCCAGTTGACCACCGTTTACGGTACCCCAGTTTCCGTTGGACTGTACGGGTACCATGGTAGGCACCATCCTTGCTAAAGCAACATTTGGGCTTATATTGGCAGCGTCACTTTTTATCTCCTCTCTCACGAATGAAAAATTAGATCCAAAAGTCAGTTTATCACTTACCGTAGATGTGGTATTTGCTCTGACCGTATACCTGTCAAGACCTTTATCGGGCTGCAATGATTCCTGGCCAAAGTATCCCAGGCTAAGGTAATATCTGGTTTTCCCACCACCGTTGACGTTTAAAGTGTGCTCCATCATGGGAGCAGCCTGCCTGTAATACAATTTATACCAATCTGTATTCGGAAACAGATCAGGGTATTTTCCGGACCTGGCCATATCGATTTCGCTATCTGTAAAGCGTTTCGCCTTTCCGGCATTGGTAAGGGCTTCATTTCTAAGCATCATGTAATCTACAGAGCCAAGCATTTTTGGGAGGTAGTTTGCTATCTGGTAGCCACTCATCCCGTCATAGCTAATTTTCATTTTTCCTCCGGAGCCTTTTTTGGTGGTAACCAATACTACTCCGTAGGCTGCCCTGGATCCATAGATGGCTGCAGAAGCATCTTTTAATACCGTGAGATTTTCAACATCATTGGAATTAAGCATGGCAAAATCAGTACTGCTTACAATGACCCCGTCTACAACAAATAATGGTGAAGAAGATCCTAAATTTCCACGGCCTCTGATATTAAGAGTCCCCCTATCTCCGCCAACATCGCCGGGTCTTTGCGTAATATTAACCCCGGGCAATGCTCCCTGAAGAGCTGATATTAAACTTGGAACGGGCCTATCCTGTAACAGCTTGGTATCTACATTAGCAGTAGCGCCACTTACTGTATTTTTCTTTTGGGTACCGTATCCAACCAGAACCACTTCTTCAATCGTTTTCTCTTTGCTTATGGTATCTTTTTTTACGGGTATTGTCGTTTGTGCACTTACAAAAGTTCCCATTAAGAAAAAGCAGACTCCATAGCGTTTCGGAATTTTAATTTCATAGTTCATATTATATATTATATTTATTTAATGATGTATTTGATTTTTTCAGTGCTGAAAAATGCAGGTCTCGCCGTGTACTGGCTCAATGAGTAATGCTGTTAATTATTAATTTTAATGCTGGATTATACTATTCCAAGCAAAAAGATCCCAGATACCTAATTATAAAAAGTGATACAGCAGTATTTATTATGTTAATATATTATTTTAATTTCATCTTTTGTGTATTTTTAATTAAGTATTGGTGTGTATTTTGTTGTTTGTTTACGTATTCTTTAGTAAAAACACGTAAAATATGATTATTTATCTTTTTTCGTGTGGGTTAAAATACAAAGATTAAATACACTAATCTGCCATTACCTACCAGTTTTTAATTTTATACTACCAGTTTGAAACGATCACAATTGATAAAAGCGTTCTTTTTTCAATACTTTTAGACACTAAAAATATCAGACATGAAAAACGAAACTTTACTAGCGTATTTTTTGATAATCATTTTCATGGGGGCAATGGGGGGCAGCCATGCACAGGAAACTCCCTACTGGAAAAATCCAAGTATTGTAAAGGTCAATAAGGAATATCCGCGTACACTCTTTATGACTTATGATACTAAAAAGGAGGCCCTGAATACCCAATTCGAAAACAGCAAATATTATCAATCATTGAATGGTACCTGGAAGTTTTATTTTGTTGATGCCTACAAGCAACTTCCTCAAAACATTATAGACTCCGCAACAAGTACAAACTCATGGAAAAATATACAAGTCCCGGGAAACTGGGAGATTCAGGGCTTCGGAACAGCCATTTATGTAAATCATCCATATGAATTTGTTGAAAGAAACCCAAAGACCATGCTGCCTAAATTGCCTCCTCCAACCATGCCGGAAGAAAATCCTGTCGGTGTGTACCGAAGAGATATTGAGATTCCAGAGGATTGGCTAAAGAATAGAACAATTTTCCTGAATATAGGTGGAGCAAAATCCGGTACTTATGTTTACCTGAACGGGAAAGAAGTAGGGTACAGTGAAGATTCCAAAAACCCAGCAGAATTCAGAATTAACGAATATGTTAAACCTGGTAAGAACAAGTTGGCAATAAAGATATTGAGATGGAGTACAGGATCTTATCTTGAAGCACAGGATTTCTGGAGAATCAGTGGTATTGAAAGGGACGTGTATCTTTGGTCCCAGCCTAATGTATCCTTAAGAGACTTCAGGGTGAAATCAACTTTAGATGATACGTATAGAAATGGAGTGTTCCAATTAGAGATGTCTGTGGCTAACTATGGTAAAGGCGACCTGAATGAAAAAGCCAATTATGCCCCTATTCCCCCTGCCACACCGCTACTAAGCTATGAACTGATAGATCCTTTAGGCAAAACGATAGCTTCAGCAACAGGAACAGTTAGTATCAAAGGACGTGGAGATGGTGACTACAGATTTCCGGAAATTGCTATTTCTAATGTACTACCCTGGACTGCCGAGACCCCTAACCTTTATCGTTTGATCATGACGATTCGTAACCAGGAAAGCTCTCAGAAAGAAGTAGTCCCTTTTACGGTTGGTTTCAGAAAGTTTGAAATCAGAGAAGTTGAAAATGGGAAAAGAAAAGACCGGCTGTTTTTAGTCAACGGTCAGCCTATAAAAATCAAAGGAGTCAATATTCATGAACATAATCCTGCCACGGGACATTATGTTACGGAGGAGCTTATGCTTAAGGACTTCATGCTAATGAAGCAAAATAATCTTAATTCTGTCCGCCTTGCCCACTACCCTCAATCCAGACGGTTTTATGAATTATGTAATGAGCTGGGGCTCTACGTCTATGATGAAGCCAATATTGAAAGTCACGGAATGTATTACGGCAAAGAATCTTTGGCTAAACATCCCGAGTGGCAGAATGCCCATCTGGATAGAACGGTCAATATGTTTGAAAGGAATAAGAACCTAGCTTCTGTAAGCTTTTGGTCATTGGGTAATGAAGCGGGGAACGGGATTAATTTTGATATGACTTACAAATGGTTGAAAGATAGAGAAAAAGGCTTTATGAATCGCCCCGTTAATTACGAAAGAGCCATCTGGGGATATAATTCGGATATGTATGTACCGCAATACCCGGGTGCCGACTGGCTGGATAAAACAGGAAGAGAAGGTTCCGACCGACCGGTGGTTCCCTCTGAATACTCCCATGCCATGGGAAATTCTAACGGAAATCTTGACCTTCAGTGGCAGGCTATCTATACATATCCAAACCTTCAGGGGGGATACATCTGGGATTGGGTAGATCAGGGAATTTTCCAAAAAGATAAAAATGGAAAAGTATTTTGGGCTTATGGTGGAGACTTCGGAAAAGAGATGCCCAGTGACGGAAATTTCCTGATCAACGGGATTGTAAGTCCGGACAGAACCCAGCATCCTGCAATGCAGGAGGTAAAATTCGTTCACCAGAATTTTGACTTTGAGCCTATAGACATAGAAAAAAGGCTGTTCCGCATTAAAAATAGGTTTTATTTTACAGATACTAAAAATTATATCCTGAAATATTCTATCCTTGAAAATGGAAGACCTATCGCCGAGAACATTTTGCCGATGAACTTAGACCCTCAACAAAGTATGGAAGCAGAAATACCGGCTGACCCTTCCTTGTTTAAACCTGGAAAAGAATATTTTGTAAATTTTGATGTGTATACCAAAGCATCAAGCATTAGTGTTCCGAAAAACTTCAATATTGCCCACGGCCAGTTTCGTCTTCCGCTTGAAGGGATTAAAGTGGCTTATCAACCTTCATCAAAATCATCTTATATTAGGATTGAGGAAAAAGCAAATACCACAACTATTGCCATAGGGAAAGCAGATTTCATTTTCGATAAAGTACAGGGGAGAGTGAGTTCTTATAAAGTAAAAGGGAAAGAATATTTTAAGGAAGGATTTGGTATTCAGCCTAATTTTTGGAGAGGACCAAATGATAATGATTATGGAAGTGGTATGCCTAAACGTCTCCAGATATGGAAAGAGTCCAGTAGAAACTTTAAGGTTACTGAAGCGATTGTCACTAAGAAAAACGATCACGTGATATTAAAAACGTCTTACCTGTTACCTGCAGGAAATCTTTATACTGTTTATTATAAAATTTATCCGGATGGTACTTTAAAAATAAACGCTGAATTTAGTTCTACAACGCTGGACGCAAATAATTCAGACGCTTCCGAAGCTTCCCAGATGGCGACTTTTTCCCCAGAAATGAAAAAAGCCCGTGAGGCATCTTCTAAATTGAATGTCCCTAGAATTGGAGTCCGCTTTAGAATTCCTCAGTATTATAACAAAATTCAATACTATGGCAATGGTCCGGCAGAAAACTATATTGATCGCCAGTCTGGAGCGAGAATAGGAATTTATAAAACGACCGCTGAAGATCTATACTTCCCCTATGTAAGGCCTCAGGAAAATGGACACAGAACATATACCCGCTGGATTTCTCTCACTGATAACAGGAACAAAGGATTATTGATTATTGCTGACGAAACGGTAGGATTTAATGCTTTACGGAATTCTGTTGAGGATTTTGATTCCGAAGAGGCAAAAGACAGATCTTATCAGTTCAATAACTTTAGTTCGGAAGACCGTATGGCCAATTCTGATGAAAAAGCAAGAAATAACCGCCCCCGTCAAACCCACATTAATGATATTATACCGAGAAACTTCGTTGAAGTGTGTGTGGATATGAAACAGATGGGAGTGGCCGGATACAATAGCTGGGGTGCCAGACCACTGCCGGAGTATAGTATTCCGTCTGATAAAAACTATAGCTGGGGCTTTACGCTTGTGCCGGTTGAAAATGAAAGGGACCTTTCTGACAAGGTGAACCTGAAATATTAAAGAATATTAAGCTTTATTCAGCTCTAGTAGCGGATCTATGTATTCCCGGTCATTGCTAAGCCTTGGTACCTTATTCTGTCCCCCGAGTTTCCCTTTAGACTCCAGCCAGCAGTAAAATAAATTAGGTCTGGCAATATGCACGATAGGTCTTTTTAAAGTAATATTGTTATATCTTTTAGCTTCGTAATCTGAATTAACTGCTTTTAAGCATTCATCGAAAGCTTTGGTAAAACTTTCCAAGTCATCAGGGTTTTTACTGAATTCAAATATCCACTCGTGGGCACCGCTTTCATTTTCTTTCATGAAAACAGGGGCTCCCGTAAAGTCTGTAATGGCTGCTCCTGTTGCTTCACAGGCTTTTGTAAGAGCACATTCTACGTTGGTAATCATTAATTCTTCTCCAAAGGCATTAATATAATGTTTGGTTCTTCCTGATATTTTTACTCTGAACGGATTGATAGAAGTGAACACTACAGTATCCCCGATTAAATATCTCCATAATCCACCGTTTGTAGTGATAATCATAGCATAGTTTTTCCCCACTTCAACATGTTCCAGGCTGACAACATTGGGATTTGAGAAATGAAACTGCTCCATCGGAATAAATTCATAAAAAATACCATAATCCAGCATTAAGAGCATTTCATCACTATTGGATCTGTCCTGTATCCCGAAGAAGCCTTCCGAAGCATTGTATATTTCGTAGTAATTGATGTTTTTTCCGATGATCTGGCCGTATTGCTCCCGGTAGGGCTTGAAACTAATTCCACCGTGAAAAAAGACCTCTAAATTAGGCCATAATTCTGAAATATTTTTAACATCTGCTTCTTGGAGTATTCTTTGAAGCAAAACCATCATCCAGCTTGGCACACCCAGTAAGCTTCCTACGTCTTCATTCTTAACTTCAGAGATAATGGCTCTCAGCTTACTTTCCCATTCTGACATTAGGGAAACCTTTTTACTTGGGGTTGTGGTAATTTCAACCCAGAAAGGAAGGTTATCGATGAGAATAGCTGATAAGTCTCCGAATTTTGTGTTGAAATCAGCATAGAGCTCCGAGCTTCCCCCTAATCGTAAATTTTTATTGGTAAAAAGTTGATTTTCAGGGTGATTATTGGCATAAATAGACACCATGTCTTTTCCCGCTTTCATATGACAGTACTCCAGACTTTCAGCAGAAATAGGGATGAATTTGCTTTTAGCATTAGTGGTGCCTGATGATTTGGCGAAGTGTTTAATATAGCCTGGCCAGCTTACATCTTTGTAGCCTTGTCTTGCTCTTTCAATATAAGGTTCGAAATCTTCATACGTAACTACCGGAACTTTATTTTTAAAGTCCTGATAACTGGAAATAGAATTAAAACCATACTTTTTGCCGTACTCAGTATCTTCAGCATGAAACAGTTGAGAAAATAAGATACCTTTCTGGGTCTCAATAGGATGGTTCATGAAATTTTGGATCTGATCTATCCTTTGACGGATAAACCAGTTCACTACAGTATTGAAGAGTGCTTTCGTTGCCATTTCAACAAATATAATGATATTTGAATTTTCAGAGAATTTTTTATGCCCTAAAATAAAAAACCGTTACAATTATTGTAACGGTTGAATGTTTGAATTTATTGTTTTTAGCAATACTCGTCGTAAGCAGCTTGAAGGTTTGCAGCAATTGCTCCTGCAGGATTTCCTTCAATGTGATGTCTTTCCAGCATATGAACCAATTCTCCGTCTTTAAAAAGAGCTACACAAGGTGAGCTTGGAGGGAATGGTGCTAAGTGCTTTCTTGCTTCTGAAACGGCTTCTGTGTCAAAACCAGCGAAAACTGTTGTTAAATGATCAGGTTTTTTATCTCCCGTTAATGAGTAAACAACTCCTGGGCGTGCTGCTCCTGCTGCACATCCACATACTGAATTGATTACAAGAAGTGTAGTTCCTGATTGCTTTAATGCTTCTTCTACCTGAGCTGGTGTTGTCAAGTCTGTGAAACCTTTATCTGTAAGTTCAGCCTTCATAGGCATTACTAAATCTGTTGGATACATTTTTTGTTTTTTTAAATCTCTACAAAGGTAAAAAATTATTTAGGTTTGATCAATTTATAAAAACTATTGATCTATTAGGGAAACTGGATGATGATCAATAACGCGGAGTGAAAATACTATAATAATATTAATAAAAAAGTGAATAAATATTATGTATAATGGAAATTAATTGCTAAATTTGAAATGATTCTAAAAACAACCAACCATGAAAAAGCATTTTTTACGTCTTTCCCTCGACTTATAAAATGCATTCAACACCGTCTGTCATTTACAGACATTTTTAAGCATTTATTAAATAAAATGAAGCCCGAAAGTAATTTCGGGCTTCATTAATCAAATCGATATGCAAAGGTTGAATATCCTTATTTAAAATTGCTGACAGATGATAGAAGGGCACTGTCAGCCGATCATTATGAAAGGAGTTTTTTAGCCATTTCGGAAATACTTTTTCCGTCAGATTTTCCGGCTAATGTTTTTGAGGCAACTCCCATTACCTTTCCTAAATCTTTCATTGATTCAGCTCCTGTCTGCGAAATAATAGCTTTCATTTCGGTTTCCAGCTCTTCTGAAGTAAGCTGTTGAGGTAAGAATTTCTCAATGACTTTCATCTGAGCATCTTCTACTTCAGCTAAGTCTGTTCTTCCCTGCGCAGTAAACTGTTCGTAAGAATCCTTACGCTGTTTAATCATTCTTTGCAAAATTGCAATTTCCTGCTCCGCTGAAACTTCTGCTCCTTTTGCTTCTGTTTTTAAAAGCTGGATTTGAGATTTTACGGCACGAAGAGAATCCAAAGCAACTTTATCTTTTGCTCTCATTGCCGTTTTTATCCCTTCAGTAATTATATTTTCTAAACTCATGTTTTCAAATTTAACAATGTATCAATGTAACAGTTTACCAAGAATTGATCAAAGGAAGATTGTTACATTGGTACATTTCTACATTGTTATATTACTTAGTCTACGTCTTTATTTAAGAATCTGTTTTCTCTAACCTGCATAGAACCGTTATTGTCAGATAAATATGTGTTTATATTCTGATCTGAAGCATTAGTTCCGTCGATCGAGATATTTTTTCTCTTGAATGCAGGAACAGATTCAAATTCATTCGTATTATCAAAACTTTGATAACGGGAATTAAATTCTTTTAATTTATTTCTTCTCTCGATTACTCTGTCCTGATCCATAGTCTTATTCACGAAAGTGAATTCACTCTCTGATGTTTGCGGAGTTTCAGGTTCAGTTTTATTTTCTACTACAGGCTTGTTTTCTACAGCAGGAACCTCTTTTATGGGTTGAAAATTCTGAACAGGTTCTTCGGCTATTTGACTAATTGCATCCACAGAAGTACTAAACTCAGCTTTTGGCTGTCCGTAATCTGTTTTTGGCTCATTGAGAGGCTCATTAACAAAGAAGCTGAATTCAACAGGTTTTTCTTCCGAAAAAGAATGACTTGGAGAACTTGTCTTAGGTTCCTCTCTTCTTTCTTCCGTTTCAAATGAGAACGACTGAATCTCAAGATCGTTAGGATCGGTATCCTCATCATAAGAAAATAAATTGTAGGCATCCTGCTCTTCATCTTCTTCGTTTCTCCAACTCTGAACCGGATTGTCTAATGTATCTTCCTCTCTGTCAGAGAACTTTATTTCTGTTTTAACGTCTTCGTCTTCAATGGTCATTTTTTTTTCGGTTGACGTTACCTTGAACTGAGTAGTATCCTGGTCTTCATCATCCAATCTGAACAGGTTTTTCCCTCCGAAATCATATCCTTGTTCAGGAGCAGTTTCTCTTTCTTCTCTTGTTTTAAAAGGAGAAGCTTTCGGAGACTCTAACTTATCATTTAAACCGATTCTTATTTTCTCTGTAGGACCTGCGAATTTTTTATTATCATTTGAAAAACCAGTAGCAA
The DNA here is from genome assembly GCF_002285635.2 of Chryseobacterium piperi. Taxonomy (NCBI): domain Bacteria; kingdom Pseudomonadati; phylum Bacteroidota; class Flavobacteriia; order Flavobacteriales; family Weeksellaceae; genus Chryseobacterium; species Chryseobacterium piperi. Next base: position 3,346,314 of record NZ_CP023049.2, read on the forward strand.
TAACCAGAACGCTTACTGCATCTCCTAATTCTTCATCAGCTCCCACCCCAAAAATAATATCTGCAGTGTTTCCTGCTTCTTTCTGAATATGATCCATAATGATACCGATTTCATCCATCGTCACTTCTTCAGCACCACTTCTGATCAACAATAGTACATTTTTAGCACCTGTAATTTTATTGTCATTCAATAACGGAGAATCGAGAGCTTTTCTTACTGCCTCTTCGGCCTTATTTTCACCGGAAGCAGTACCAGTAGACATTAACGCCGTACCAGAGTTTTGAAGTACGGATTTTGCATCTCTAAAGTCAATGTTTACATCAAAATAACCAGTAATAACTTCTGCCATTCCTTTTGCAGCATTGGTTAATACTTCATCGGCCTTTGAAAACCCTTGTTTGAACCCAAGGTTTCCGAACTGCTGTCTTAGTTTATCATTATTGATTACAATTAATGAGTCTACATTATTTCTTAATTTATCAAGTCCGTTTTCGGCTTGTTCAAGTCTTCTTTTACCTTCGAAGCTGAAAGGAACAGTAACGATACCTACCGTTAAGATTCCCATATCTTTAGCTACTTTAGCAATAACAGGAGCGGCACCCGTTCCGGTTCCACCTCCCATTCCGGCAGTAATGAAAACCATCTTTGTGTTTTGTCCCATCGCAGCCTTGATTTCTTCAATACTTTCGATTGCGGATTTTTCTCCAACTTCAGGATCAGCGCCGGCTCCAAGTCCTTCGGTAATCGTAGTACCTAACTGAACTTTATTTGAAACAGGGTTATTATCTAAAGTTTGAGCATCTGTATTACAGATCACGAAATCAACTCCGTGAATCCCTTTCTCGTACATGTGTTTCAGGGCATTGTTTCCACCACCACCAACACCAATTACTTTTATGATTGATGAATTTCCTTTTGGTAAATCAAATGAAAATCCTTGTGTGCCTATATTTTCCATAATTATAATTTTAAAAATTGACTATGATAATTGATAAGGGAATAATCATTTATCGCTTATCATTCATCATTTATAATTTATTCTACTTCTTCAAAGAATTTTTTTACTTTTTCCATAAGCGACTGTCCGAATGTCAATCTTGCCGCTTTTTTATGTTCCTGCTGTTCTTTTACAACTTCCTGTTCCTGAACCTGTGTAACCTGCTGTGCAGTTGTTGTCGTTTCAGAAGTATTGGCTGTAATTTCCTGTTGGCTTTTTTCCTGAACCGCTTCTTCCTCTTCCAGGATTACTTGTTTTTTATCACGGATTTTTAAACTTTCCATGAGTAATCCAATAGAAGTTGCAAATTCAGGGCCTTTCAGGTATTGGTTTTTGTCATTGGCGATATATTCGTTGGCAAAACCAATTCTGCTGTCAAAACCTGTGGTATAGTTGGCTAGTTGACGCAGGTGCTTCAGGTTGGATCCCCCACCTGTAAGAACAATTCCTGCAATTAGCTTTTTCTTTTGTTCAAAAGCTCCGTAAGCCTTCAGTTCCGTATTCACCATTTCCAGGATTTCCTCTACTCTGGCGTTGATGATCTGGGCTAAGGTCTTTAAAGAAATTTCTTTATCCGGTCTTCCATGAAGCCCCGGAATGGTAACGAAAGTACTGTCTTTTTCCAACTCCGGTACTGCAGATCCGAATTTTACTTTCAGTTGTTCTGCATGTTTTTCGATAATTGAACAGCCTTCTTTAATATCCTCGGTAATGATTCCACCACCATAAGGGATTACACAGGTATGACGGATGATATTGTCTTTAAAAATAGCAATATCTGTGGTTCCGCCACCAATATCTACGATAGCTACACCAGCTTCTTTTTCTTCTTTGGTAAGAACAGCTTCAGAAGAAGCTAAAGGCTCTAAAGTAAGCGCTTCCATTTCAAGTCCGGCCTCTCTTACACATCTTGCGATGTTTCTGATACTGCCCATTTGTCCAACGACAACATGAAAATTAGCCTCAAGGCGTTTTCCATGCATTCCTACCGGTTCCTGAATTTCACCTTCGGAATCCACCTTATATTCCTGAGGAAGAACATGAATAATTTCTTCTCCAGGCAGCATAACCAGCTTTTTCACCTGATCTTTCAGTGCTTCGATGTCGTCATCCGTAATAAACTTGTCCGGATGCTCACGCATAATATAATCGGAGTGTTGCAATGAACGAATGTGTTTTCCTGCAATACCAACCGTAACTTTGTGGATAGGAACTCCTGCACTTGATTGTGCTTCGGATACAGCCGCCTTGATTGAATTAATGGTCTGCGAAATATTATTCACAATACCCTTATGAACTCCAAGACTTTTGGCCTTTCCTACACCGAGAACTTCTATTTTCCCGTGTGCATTCCTCCTTCCGACAATCGCGACTATCTTTGTTGTCCCGATGTCCAGACCTACTGAATACTCTTGATTTTCCATTTGTTTATATCGATTTGATTTTTATTCTATTTTAACTTTTGCTTTCGGCTTTACTGCCGGTTTTTTTTCAGATGTCTTTTTGGTTTCCTTTGGTTGGGTTGTCGTTTTTGGTTTGGCACTTTCCTTTGGCTTAGAGCTTTGCTTTTTTGCCTCTGTAGGTTTTAATTTAGTTTCTGTTTTCTTTGCTAATACCGGCGGTGGAACTTTTGCTAATTCTTTCCGTCCGGCACTTAAAATACTGTCATTTTCCTTAAAGCGAGGGTTTAAAGTGGTGACAATCTGATTCTGGTATTTTACAGAAATCATATTGTATTTCTGAGGATCCTGATAAACAAGATATTTCTCAACAAATGCCTTAAAACCTTTTACTTTAAGCTCAATATTATCTAAATCTCCAATTTCCACCTTATAGTTGGCTTCACTGGTGAGTAGATTGTAGTCGTCTTTATCTTTTGAAATTCCGATAAAATATCTTTTACTGAAATCATCTTTATCGATTTTTTCCACAAGCTCAGCCAGCTTTTTATATTCATCAGGCTTTACATTACCTGTCACCAGCATACAAGGATGAGAATAGGTTTTTGAAATAGGAAATTCTACTCCTTTTTCATCTACGTAAAAATCTCTACCTTCTTTATTTAATCTGAAAACAGGAACTCTTTGCTTGATATCCAAATTGAGTTTTCCGTTCAGGTTTAAATATACATTGGCACTATCGACAGCCGGCAGGGAATTAATCTTTTTTTCCAGAGCAGGTATATTAAGGTCTCCTACCTTCCCTGATGGGTTTTCCTTATTTACAATAGCTCTGATGTCTTTCTCATCGATAAAGTAAACCGGAGTTTTTTCATTCATTTTTACAGAAATCTTATTATCCGTAATCTTCTGACCACTGAATTTCTTCAACGAGAAACTCAGCAGGAATCCAAGAATGATTACTGTGATAGCAATTTTTAATATTCTGTATTTATTTTTCATATTTTTTTGTCATGCATTGAGTACAATGTATTGATGATTTTGTAAGGCATACATTCATTAATACTTTAATACATTACTATTTTTTTACAATTTAATACTTAACCATTCACAAATCGGATCGTATAGGGTATCTATATTTCCGGCACCAACGGTAAGCAGTATATCAAAATCTTTTTCTTTTATTTTTTCAAATGCCTCAGTTAATGTTGATGCTTCTTTTTTATTTAAGGTTACTTTTTCTAATAACCATTTTGATGTGATTCCCTCAAAATTTTCCTGTAGCTCTCTTGCAGGGTAAATATCCAATAAGATCAATTCATCAGCATTGCTTAAGCTTTCAGCAAAACCATCAGCAAAATCTCTAGTTCTGCTAAATAAATGGGGTTGAAATGCCACCAATAATTTTTTATCCGGGTAGAAAGTTTTGATGGAGCCTACAACCGCATTGATTTCAGTAGGGTGGTGGGCATAATCATCAATATATATTTTCCCGTTTTTATAAATATGCTTTGTATATCTTCTTTTAATTCCTTTGAAATTGGCAATCGCTTTTTTCAATGTTTCAAAATCCACTCCTAAATTGTGGAGAATAGCCAAAGCGACAGTTGCATTTTCTACATTGTGGATTCCCGGAATTTCCCAAACAAAATCTTTTACTGTTTCTGTAGGAGTATGGAAGTCAAAATAGATTTTGTCATAATCCATACGAAGGTTGTCGGAGTAGTAATCAGCCTTTTCATTAACAGCATAGGTTTTGTGTGCTCTTCCGATATCTATTCCTTTTCTGACAAATAGTTTTTTGTCTTCAGGAACTAAAGCCGCAAACTGACGGAATCCTTCTTCAATATGACCTTTATCTCCATAAATATCCAAATGGTCCGCATCGGTAGAGGTTACCACTGCCCAATCCGGAGAAAGGTTCAGAAAGCTTCTGTCGTATTCATCGGCTTCTACTACAGAATATTGGGAGCCATTATATAAAAAGTTAGATTTGAAGTTTTCAGAGATACCTCCTAAAAAGCATGAAAAAGGTAAATCTGCTTCTTTGCATAAATGGGATACCAGTGTAGAAGTAGTGGTTTTTCCATGAGTTCCGGCAACAGCAATACACTCTGTGTCTTCTGTAATAAGCCCTAAAACTTTTGCCCGTTTCAAAACTTCAAACTGGGCTTGATTAAAATAGTCTAATATCCCTAAAGTTTTAATAGCAGGGGTATAGATAACCAATGTATTCTCTTTTTGGAGAGAAGTTACTTTTTCGTCAACCCAATCATTAAAAACAATATCAATTCCTTCACTCATCAACTGTTGGGTAAGTTTGGTGTTGGTTTTATCATAACCCAAAACTTTTTTACCTGATGCATTAAAATAACGCGCCAGAGCACTCATGCCGATGCCTCCGATTCCAACGAAGTAAAAATTTTGATATGTTTTTAAAATGTTCATTTCTTTTGTATTGATGTATTCATGTAAAATGTATTGATGACTCGTTAATACATGTTACAATGCTACTTTTACATTAACTTAAATATCTCGTCCACAATCTCTTTTGCAGCATTTGGTTTTGCAAAATATTCCAGATTTTTGGACATTTCTTTTCTTATATTTTCACTGTCACATATTTCCAGCAGGGTTGTCCAGAACTTTTCTTCCATTTCTGAATCTTTTACCATTCTTGCTGCATCTTTTTCTACCAGATTCATTGCATTTTTGGTTTGATGATCCTCTGCCGCAAAAGGAAAAGGAACCAATAAAACAGGTTTTTGTGCAACAGCCAATTCTGATATGGCAATGGCACCAGCCCGTGATACAATGACATCTGCTGCCGAATAAACCGTCTCCATTTCTTTTATAAATTCAAGAATCTGAATATTTGGGCTTTTATGATTCTTTGTTTCCTCAATAATATCTTTATAATCCAGTTTTCCGGTTTGCCAGATAAGCTGATAGTCTTTATTAATGATCTCTGCCAGATGAGCCCGCCATGCATTGTTTAATGTTCTGGAACCTAAAGACCCCCCTACAGAAAGTATGGTGAGTTTATCTTTATCCAATCCCATCTTTTCTTTCGCCTGACGTGTTTCTTGCATTCCAGAAATAATGTTTTCACGAATGGGATTTCCCAGAAATTTTATTTTCTCATTAGGAAAGCCTTCCACCTGAGGATAAGCAGTAAAAACAGCCTTTGCCTTTTTACTTAGAATTTTATTTGTCACTCCTGCATGGGCATTCTGTTCCTGAATAAAAATGGGAATTCCCATCTTGCTTGCTTCATAAAGTGCCGGACCACTTGCAAAACCTCCTGTTCCTATAGCAAAATCCGGAGCAAAGCTTTTAATGATCTTTTTAGATCTGGATAAGCTTTTTAATATTTTAAAAGGAAGGCCTAAATTGGATAATAAGTTGCCTCTGTCAATTCCGGCTATATCAATTCCTTCAATTTTATAACCTGCCTGAGGAACTTTTTCCATTTCCATCTTTCCGTTGGCGCCAATGAATAAAAACTCTGTATCAGAAAATCTTTTTTTGATTTCATCTGCAATAGCGATAGCCGGGAAGATATGCCCTCCTGTTCCACCACCTGATAATAATACTTTTAGTTTTTTACTCATTTTTATAAATTTTGAGATTGCTTTGTCAATTTTGTTGTCAGTGACTTAAGCGATATCATTTATTTCTGCTACAGTTTGTTTTTTGCCCATTCCTTCTTCATCATATATCTGAATCCGTGAGCTGATATTTAAAATAATTCCTAATTGTAAATAAGTAACCAACATGGATGTTCCTCCATAACTTATTAAGGGTAACGGTTGTCCCGTCACCGGAATAAGATTGATGGCAACAGCAATATTTACAGAAAGCTGTATGAAAATCATCACGCCGAGACTGAGAACGAGCAAAGACCCGAAAAAAGCGGGCATTTTACTGGCTATCATTACAATCCGGATTACCATGATTAAATACAAACAAATGAGGAATGCCGCTCCTATAAAGCCGTATTCTTCTACGATTACAGCAAAAATAAAGTCGGAAGCTGACTGTGGAAGCATTTGCTTTAAAGCACTTTTTCCTGGTCCCATTCCTGTAATTCCACCATGTACAATAGCAGCCTTGGCCTGCATTACCTGATAATTTTTTGCCTTGACACTTTCATCATCAACATCTGCTGATTTTGCTTTACTTGAGGTAAATGTTTCTACACGACTCATCCAGGTGTGAACCCTGTTTCCGCCAATTAAATTGGTATTTAATGCGATCAATAAAAATAATATGATCGATATAAATGATGCAGAAATAAAACCTGCAATATATTTCCAATGAAGCTGTCCTATGACCAATACAATCACAGAGACCATTAAGATCATTAATGCAGTGGAGCCGTTATCCTTAGCCACCAATACAAACACAAGTAAAATAGGACCGAAGATGTACATGATGTTTTCTATCGGAAGTCTTTCTCTTGTTATCTTTTTGGTTAAATATCTACACAAATAAATGATCAGCATTAAGAAAGCAAATGATGAGGGCTGAAAAGAGATGGGTGTCCCCGGAATTTTCAACCATCTGGAAGCACTGGCTCCATCAATGGTTTGTCCTGTAAACATAGTGACTACCAATAAGATAATCATTAAACCAAGCAAAATACTGCTTAGTTTTCCAATATATTCATATTTTACAGTTCCTACGAGTCTCATGATTCCCAAACCTAAGACTACAAAGAACATATGCTTGATAACGTGACCTGTTGTGGTCCCGTTATTTACAATATATTCCAGATTCGAACTTGCAGAATATACAGGGAAAATAGAGAAGATGGAGATCACAAGAATGACCATCCAAAGTACTTTATCGCCCTTTAGAAATTCAAATCTGCTTTCTGTGTCCTGTTCGTTCATATTTATTGTATTCATGTATTGATGTAAAATGTATTCATGTATTTAAACCGTTAATACATTAATACTTTGTACATTTATTTTAATACCTGTTCTTTAAATTGATGTCCTCTGTCCTCATAGCTTTTGAAAAGATCAAAGCTTGCACAGCAGGGAGATAATAAAACTGTATCTCCGTTTTGGGCAATAGATTTTGATATTTTTACTGCTTCTTCCATGCTGGACGTGTCATATATATATTCTTTTTTATCTTTAAAGAAGTCTATAATTTTCTGATTGTCAATTCCTAAGCAGACAATTGCTTTTACTTTTCTTTTAACCAGATCCTCAATTTCTGAGTAATCGTTTCCTTTATCCTGTCCTCCAACAATCCAAACGGTTGGGGCTTTCATACTTTCTAAAGCGTAGTAGGTTGCATTAACATTGGTCGCCTTGCTATCATTGATGTATTTGACTCCATCAATTTCAGAAACAAACTCAAGCCTGTGCTCTACTGCCTGAAAGGTCATCAATGAATTTCTAATGCTCTCATTATTGACATCCAGTATTTTACCCGCTATAGAAGCCGCCAGACTGTTAGCAACATTGTGGTTTCCCAGTAAAGAAAGCTCATCAATTTTCATGGTGAAATTATCTTTAAGTTTTACCACAACCGAATCACGGTCTATAAAACCTCCTTCTGACAATTTTTCTTTTGTAGAAAAAGGGATCATCTTTGCTTTTATTTCTAATTTTTCAAGAATACTTTTACTCATTTCGTCATCTTTGTTATAGATGAAAAAATTGTCATTTTCCTGATTTTCAGCTATTCTGAATTTGGCTAATGCATATTCTTCATAATTGTAATTGTACTGATCCAGGTGATCCTGTGACAAATTCAATAATAAAGAAATATAGGGCCTGAAATTTTGGATATCATCCAACTGGAAGGAACTTACTTCCAGAACATAATATTCATGATTTTCATCAGCAACCTGCTTTGCAAAACTATACCCGATGTTTCCTCCCAAGCCTACATTCAATCCGTCATTTTTAAGGATATAGTAGATCAATGAGGTGGTAGTAGTTTTTCCATTACTTCCCGTAATCGCTATAATTTTCGCATTGGTAAACTCCGAAGCAAATTCTATTTCAGAAGAAAGCCTGATACCTTTCTGGTGAATTTTATAGATGATCTCTGCTTTTTTCGGGATCCCCGGGCTCTTTACAATCCAATCGGCATTTAATATTCTTTCTTCGTCATGATTTCCTTCTTCAAAATCAATATTATTCTCCGTGAGAAACTGCTTATAGTTATCTTTAATAGTGCCTTTGTCTGAAAGAAACACTTCCAAACCCTTCTTTTTAGCTAAATAGGCAGCACCACAGCCACTTTCTCCACCTCCTAAAACAACTATTTTCATATTCTTTCTGTATTTCTGTATTGGTGTACATTGTATTCATGTATTTATAAATCATTCATACGTCAATACATTTTACTTTTTACAAAGTTTATCTCATTTTCAATGTGATCAGACATACAATCGCCAGCATTACACCTATGATAATCATTCTGTTAACAATTTTACTTTCATGAAAACCGTCTTTCTGATAATGATGGTGTAATGGAGACATTTTAAATAATCTATTATTTTGGGCATATTCCAACCCATATTTTTTCTTTCTGTATTTGAAAACAATGACCTGTAGCATTACAGATACATTTTCTATTAAAAAGATTCCACATAAAACAGGAATCATCAATTCTTTTCTTAAGATAATAGCCAAAACAGCGATTACCCCTCCCAACATCAAACTTCCGGTATCTCCCATAAAAACCTGTGCAGGATAAGTATTGTACCAAAAGAATCCAATGACTGCCCCAACCATAGCGACTACGAAAATGGTAGTTTCTCCCATATTGGGCAGGAACATGATATTAAGGTAATCCGCAAAAATGATATTCCCTGAGATATAAGCAAAGAAGGCGAGGGTAAGCAGTATCACCGTGCTGGTGCCTGCTGCAAGACCGTCAATCCCATCAGTGATATTGGCTCCATTGGAAACTGCGGTTACAATGAAAATAACAATAGGAATGAAAACAATCCATGCCCATTCGTGAGCGTCTTTATCATTCATCCAAAACAATATTCCACTGTAATCAAATTCATTATTTTTTGCAAAAGGAACGGTAGAAACAGTGATTTTTTCTGTAGGCATAAAATTCTGCTCCACGTTGTTTCTGTTTACTACTTTAGCGTCCGCATACTTTCTCTTTACTGTAATGTCAGGGTGAAAATACATTGTAACTCCGACAATTAACCCTAATCCAACTTGTCCTACAATTTTGAATTTACCGCTTAAACCATCTTTGTTTTTCTTTACCTTCTTTAAATAATCATCCAAAAAGCCGATGGCACCCATCCATAAAACAGAAATGATCAACAGTACAATGTAGATATTGGTGATCCTTGTAAAAAGTAACACAGGAATCATTGTAGCAATGATGATGATAAGTCCTCCCATTGTAGGGGTTCCTTCTTTTTGTTTTTGACCATCTAAACCAAGATCTCGAACCAACTCTCCCATTTGCTTTGCTCTCAGGTAATTGATGATCCTTTTCCCATAAATAAGAGCGATCGTTAAAGACAACAGGACTGCCATTCCGGCACGGAAAGAAATGTATTTTAACATTCCAAGTCCCGGGATATGGATTCCATGGTTGGTAAGGTATTCGTATAAATAGTACAACATGTTCCTTTTTTAATTTAAAGATTTAATTTATTTAAGAATTTAAAGATTTATGGTCTTTCAATATTCTCCGTTAAATATTTAATAAAATTTGAAATATTAGAAGAGATTTCTCTTGATAGATTAACTACTTCCTCAGCGATATTTTCATCACCTAATTTTAATCTTTTACTTACAATCATCATACTTCTAACTTCAGCACAACTGCCTTTTGCAATTTTTAAATATTTAATAAATTGTCTGTTATTATTATATTCTGAGCCTTCTGCAATATTATTTGATATTGAAAATCCGGCTCTTTTTATTTGGTTATTAAATTCAAATTCTCTTTCTAAATCCTGACTTCGAAGAAATGTGTAAATCTTTTCAATTAAATCCAAGCTTTTAATATACACTGGAAAATCTTCGAAAATCTTCGAAATTTTTTGTCATTTTTTGAATTTTTAAATCTTTAAATGATTTAATTTTTAAATTAATTTTTTATTTGCTCATTAATTTCCAAAGCTCATTAATTACTTCTTTATCGTCAAAATGGTGCTTTACACCATTAATTTCCTGATAGTTTTCGTGTCCTTTTCCGGCTACCAAAACAATATCTTTAGGTTCCGCAAACTTGATCGCCATTTTGATCGCTTCCTTTCTATCCGGAATTGAAGTGTATTTGCTGAAGTTTTGAGGTTCAACACCGGCTTCAATTTCTTTTATAATCTGTGCCGGATCTTCTGTTCTCGGATTATCCGAAGTGATGATAGCCAACGTTGATTTTTTAGTTGCTATATTTCCCATTTCAGGCCGTTTGGAGTGATCTCTGTCTCCTCCACAACCGAAAACGGTAATCAGCCTTTCATTTTTTGTCCTGATATCATTAATACTGTCCAGAATGTTTTCCAGAGCATCAGGAGTATGGGCATAATCAACAATGAAGAAAATGCCACCGTCGGATTTAAAAGTTTCAAATCTTCCGGAAACTCTTTTCAATATGCTGATAGCCTGAAGGATTTCGCTTTGCTCAAATCCTAACTCAGAAGCAATTCCAAAAACAAGCAATAAATTATATACATTGAATCTCCCTGTCAATGTAGTCCAGAACTCTTTTCCATTGAAGTTCAGGAGCATTCCATTGAAATCAATTTCTAAAGCTCTTCCATGGTAATCTGCCATTGTTTTCAATGCATAAGACTTTTTTGAAGCCTTAGTGTTTTGAAGCATGACGTTACCGTTTTTGTCATCGATATTCGTGATGGCAATGGCAGTATCCTGCAATTCATCAAAAAATCTTTTTTTCGTTTTTAAATACTCATCAAATGTTTTATGGTAATCCAGATGATCATGAGTAAGGTTGGTGAATCCTGCCACCTTGAAATGAAGACCTTCTATTCTATTTTGGGAAATTCCGTGGGAGCTTACTTCCATAAAAGCAAATTCACAACCTGATTCAACCGCTTTTGCCAAAATCTGATTGATAGTAATCACATCAGGAGTGGTATGGGTTGCCGGAATGATTTCATCTCCAATTCTGATCTCTACCGTTGAGAGTAAAGCAGAATCATATCCTAAATTTTTAAAAACATCAAAAAGGAGAGTGGATACGGACGTTTTTCCGTTAGTTCCGGTAACTCCGACTAGTTTTAATTTCTGTGATGGATTTCCATAGAAGTTAGAAGCCAGATGTCCCAGTGTTTTAGAAGAATCTTTCACTTTTACATAGGTGATTGTATCTTCAAGATGTTCAGGGAATTCTTCACAAACAATAGTTTTTGCTCCTTTTTCAATAGAAGATGCAATAAATGAATGTCCATCTGCCACTGTGCCTCTCATTGCAATATAAAGAGAGCCTTCGGTAACCTTTCTGCTGTCGAATACCAATTCGGAAACCTCACGAGTGGTATCACCGTGGATTTCGAGGGTGGGGATTCTATTTAATAATTCAATTAATTGCATTTCTTTGATGCTTATTATTTTTAATTCTGCAGAGATAAATATATTCTCTGGTTTTTACTGATATTTGTACCTTCCGATGGGAATTGTTCTTTTATTCTTCCCACTCCTTTATAGTCTACACGGTACCCCAGGTTTTCCAATTGAGGAATTACATTTTTACCGATCAAGCCAACTACGTTGGGCATTTGTTTATTGTTTACTGCTATTTTGACGTTAGGCTCAACCATTTTATTAAGGTCTACTTTTTTATCAACAAGCATTTCTTTTTCAATATTCTGTGGTGTTTTCAAAAAGGTCTTTCCTGCAATTTCCTTAAACACCGGAGCTGATACGGCTCCTCCATAAAATCCAATTGAGGTGTTAGGTTCACTGACCATCACATAGCAGGTATACTTTGGATTATCTGCAGGATAAAAACCTGCGAATGAAGCTCTGTATTTCATGGGTCCCGGAAGCCAATATTCAAACCTCGCGGTTCCTGTTTTTCCTGCCATTTTAAGGTTAGGCGTAAAAATACTTCTACCCGTTCCTTTTTCTACAGCTTTGGTCAGAGCACTGGTCATCATTTTAATAGCTTTTTCAGAAGCCATTTTATTTACCATTACCTCTGGCTTAGCATTGTACATCACTTTTCCATCTTTCATGATTTTATCAATGAATAAAGGCTTAAGCATTTTACCATTATTAGCAACTCCGTTATAGAAAGTTGCTAATTGTAATAAATTGATGTTCGAAGAATATCCAAAAGATATAGAAGCGAGTGTTGCTGCGTTCCATCTTTTGTTTTGTGGCGTTACGATTTTCGGTTTTGTGATTCCCGGCAGCTCGATATCCATTTTATCAAATAATTTCCAGCGCTTTAGGTGATCAAGGAATATCTGCGGTTTGTCGGCATAATATTTTGTAATCAGTTTTGCTGTTCCTACGTTGCTTGATTTTGCCAGTACATCACTAATGTCATAGGTGCCCCCACCATGACCGTCTGAAATTCTTTGCTTAGCATAGGTCCATACTCCGTTTCCTACGTTTACAGTGGTATTATCGTCAATGAAGCCATCGTCCATTGCAGCTAAAAGGGATATGGTTTTGAATGTGGATCCTGGTTCAATATTATCTTTTAAAGCATAATTGTAAGAATCTTCATATTCTCCCGAGTCAGTTCTTCTCAGGTTAACAAGAGCTCGAACCTTTCCGGTTTGAACTTCCATAACAATCACAGTCCCGTGTTTTGCCTCAAAATGAACAAGCTGCTTCTCTAAAGCAGAGTGCGCAATGTCTTGAATTCTAAGATCTAAGGTAGTATATACATCTTCTCCGTCAATTGGTTCCTGAACCTTCCAGAAATCGATAGGTTTCCATTGAGAAGAGTTAATTCTCTGTTCTAGTCTTTTTCCATCTGTTCCTGTAAGATATTTAGAAAAAGCTCCCTCCAGTCCGGATTTGTATTCACTGTTATCCATTCCGATGGTTCCTGCTCCAATTTCTGAAGTAGCCAGCTCTCTTTTGTAATTTCGATCTACGATAAAACCTCCTTTGTTTTTCCCTCTGTTAAAGATGGGAAAGTTTCGGACTCTGTCATATTCGTCAAAATCCAATCCTTTTACGAGGGTGTAGTATTGATTTTTCTTTCTTTTTTGTTCGTCAAACTTTTGTCTGAATTCACTTCTTGGTTTCCCGAACATTTTACTTAAAGAATCTGTTAATGCGCCAATGTTGTTGCTATAGATCGTATCCTTCATTGTTTTAAAATCAAGGTAGATATCGTAGCGCATGACCGTAGTTGCCAGGATAGAGCCGTCTGACGCAAATAAATTTCCTCGTGCGGCTTTTAGAGTGGCTTCACGATAGTTTTTATTAATATAGTCGTCCTTAATTTCCTGAACATTAGTATTTTGAAGAATAACAATTCTCGCTAAAAAAAGTACAAACACGGACAAAGCTACCACTGCGAAGAGGTAGCCCCACCTTAACGTTTTTTTACGTTTGTTATCGTATTCATTTTGCTTTTGCATCTGTACTATCCAATTTTATTAGCAGTTTGTGAGGATGGTTTTCCAGAGTCATTAAAGAATCCTGTGCAACTTCTTTTCCCAGCTCTGATTCCATTTTCACTTTGATCAGCTTACTTTGTGCGTAAGCGTTTCTAGATTTATATTCTTCTGTTTCTTCTTTTAAAGCGTTAACAATCCTAATTTTTTTATTGACTAAATGGTTGCTGTAAATCATAGCCATCATCAGAACAAAAAGCAGTAAAAAATACTTGTAATGTATTTTTATCTCATCCCGGTTAAGGAAATTTCCTTTTATAATATCTATAAAAGTTAATCTCTTCTGTGGGCGGTTTGTTGTTCTTTTTGCCATTTAGTTGTTTGTCGTTTGTTGTCTGTTGCTGATTGCTTGTTTTAAATTAAAACTGGCTACTATCAACTGACAGCCAAAAACTATACTTTTATTCCTGTTCTCATTTTTGCACTTCTTGCTCTTGAGTTTTCTTCAATTTCCTTATCATCAGGAATGATTGCTTTACTCTTGATCAGCTCGAATGCTTTTTTATAATTTCCGTAGATATCTCTTGTCGGTTCCCCTTCAAACATTCCATTTTTCAAAAACCTTTTAACCAGTCTGTCTTCTAAAGAATGATAAGAAATAACGACTAGTCTTCCTTCTGGTTTTAATACCTGATAAGCCTGTACTAACATTTCTTTCAAGACTTCAAGCTCCTGGTTGACTTCAATTCTGATAGCCTGAAAAAGCTGTGCATAAAATTTATTCACCTTATGCGGTGGAAGATAACTGAATAGTTTTTTCAGATCTTCTGTAGTTTCGATAGTCTTGCTTTTCCTGTGATGAACAATATCTCTTGCCAGTTTTCTAGCCTCTCTTAGCTCTCCATAATAGTAAAAGATATCAGCTAGTTGCTCTTCTTCATAATCGTTGATTACTCTTTTGGCGTCGAGCCCCTGCATTACATTCATTCTCATGTCCAAAGGAGCATTACTCCTTGTGGAGAATCCTCTTTCAGCTTCATCGAATTGGTGTGATGATACTCCAAGATCTGCAAGAACTCCATCAACCTGAGAAACTCCATACATCAATAAGGAGTTTTCTAAGAATCTGAAATTCTGATTGATCAAAGTGAATCTTGGATCATCGATATTGTTTTTAAGAGCATCCAAGTCCTGGTCAAAACTGAAAAGTCTTCCTTTATCAGAAAGTCTGCTCAGGATTTCTCTTGAATGGCCACCGCCACCAAAAGTGCAGTCCACATATGTTCCGTCTGGATTCGTCACCAAATCATCAACACTCTGCTTCAACAAAACGGGATTATGATACATGCTTTAATTTGTGTTTTCGCTTTTTAATCAGCGTTATTATTCTTCATCGAAAGAGCCCATCACATCTTCGGCAAGGCTGGCAAAATCAGCTTCGTTGGTAGAAATTACTTTCTCATAAGCTTCTTTATCCCAAATTTCAAAAAGTTCTCCGGCACTTGTTATCACAATATCTTTTTGAAGACTTGCGAAAAGAGTGAGGTCTTTTGAAATTTGTAATCTTCCTGCATTATCCAACTCTACAGTTTTTACTCCTGCCGTAAACATTCTAATGAAATCAGCATTCTTTTTAATGAATCTGTTTAGTTTATTAATTTTGTCCATTAGTTTATCCCATGCTTTCATAGGGTATACTTCCAGACAAGGTTGAAACACGGAACGTTTGACTACAAAGGCTTTGTCGTCAAAGTTCTCCATCTGCTTGATCAGCGATGCAGGTACTTTTAAGCGACCTTTGTCGTCTATTTTACACTCATATGTTCCAATGAAATTCTTCATTTGGGACAAATTTATATAATTATTTCCAAAATTTCCCACTTTTTCCCACTTTTTGACTTAATGTTAATAAGTTTTATCAAAGATTGAAGATTGAGAATATAAGTTGTTGATATTTTGTGGGTTGTGAACTGTGCTATTTAGCCCATAACAAAAAGGATGTTAAAAAAAATGAAGAAAAGGCCAATATTATATTATTTTTATCTTAAATTAGGAATATCAAAATATTTTTGAGGTTTAATTTGTATTTTTGCAAGGCTTTATTAAGGCGTTTTATGATATTTAGTACAAAAAAAGAAAAGAAATATACCTTTGTAGAGGCGGGAGAAGGACATCCATTGGTGCTGTTGCACGGGTTAATGGGTGGTTTGAGTAATTTCGATAAGATGGTGAATTTTTTTTCAGAGAAAGGATTTAAGGTCTATGTGCCTCAATTGCCAATCTATGATTTGCCGGTACTCAATACCAATCTTACTACTATAGCAAAATATATTATCAAGTTTATAGAGAGCCATATTTCCGAGCCGGTAACGATTGTCGGGAATTCTATGGGTGGTCATGTCGGGCTTATATTAGCTTTGGCAAGGCCGGATCTGGTTAAAAATCTTGTTTTAACCGGAAGCTCCGGTTTATATGAGAGAACATTCGGAGACAGCTTTCCAAGAAAAAGCGACCGACTCTATATAAAAAAGAAAACGGAAGAGGTTTTCTATGATCCGGCAGTAGCAACGGAAGATTTAGTAGATGAAGTTTTTGGTGTGGTGAATGACAGAATGAAGGGGATAAAAACAGTAATGCTGGCAAGAAGTGCCATCAAACATAATATGCTGAATGATCTTCCTAAGATTTTAACTCCAACTTGTCTGATCTGGGGAAAACAGGATAATGTTACTCCGCCGGAAGTTGCAGAGGATATGCACAAATTTATTCCGAATTCAGATTTATTCTGGATCGACAAATGCGGCCACGCGGCAATGATGGAAAAACCAGATGAATTTAATGAAATTCTTTACAGCTGGTTAAAAGATAAAGTATAAACTAACTTAAACCATTAAGAGCTTTCTTAATGGTTTGTTTTTCTAAAAAATATTCAAAAATGGTTATTAAAACAGCAGATTTTGTAAAGAGTAGCGGGAAATGGCAGGAATGCCCGGATCCGAATATTCCCGAATATGCTTTTATTGGAAGGTCAAATGTGGGAAAATCGTCATTGATCAATGCAATGATTAATAAAAAAGATTTGGCGAAAACTTCACAGACTCCGGGAAAGACTCAGCTTATCAATCATTTTTTGGTGAATGAGAGTTGGTACCTTACCGACTTACCAGGTTATGGATATGCCAAGGTTTCAAAAGTTCAAAGAAAGGAATTTGAAAAGCTGATCACCAACTATATTCTTAACAGAAGAAACCTTGTGAATCTTTTTGTTTTAGTAGATGCGAGACATACACCACAAAAAATAGATCTCGAATTCATCCAATGGTGTGGAGAGAGTGGTGTACCTTTTTCGATCGTCTTTACCAAAGCCGATAAGCTAAAGCCCAATGTTGTGATCAAAAATGTTGAGGATTACAAAACAGAACTTCATAAGACTTGGGAAGATCTGCCAGAATTATATATTACTTCGGCAGAAAAGAAAGAAGGTGGAGATAAAATCCTGAACTTCATCCAAACAACCAACGAGTTTTTAAAAAATAATAGCGTAACCTTCGATGAGTAATATAATCTGGAAAATTAAGACTTTCGATGAATTGACGGTTCCGGAATTGTACCAAATTCTGAAAGCCCGTATTGATGTTTTTGTCATTGAACAAAATTGTCCGTACCCGGATCTGGATAATAATGACCAGAAGGGTATTCATATCTGGGCAGAAGAAAACGGACAGGTTCTGGCTTATTGCAGGGTCTTTAATAAAGGAGTTAAGTATGATGAAACTTCTTTGGGAAGGGTATTGACAACAGAACTGGCAAGAGGGAAGAGTTTAGGAAAACAACTGATACGATATGCTGTTGATACAATAGAAAATAGGTTTCATACTTCAGAGATTAGAATTTCCGCACAGGATTACTTATTAAGATTCTATTCGGAGTTTGGTTTTGTAGACACCGGGAAAAAATATTTAGAAGACGATATTCCACACACGGAAATGATCAGAAAATAAAAAAAGCGAAGGGAAATCTTCGCTTTTTATTTTATTCTGAATCTATATTCAACATTCCTAATTCTCCGAAATGCTTTTTAAACTTCTGAATTTTAGGGCCTACAACGGCGCTACAATAAGGCTGTGTAGGATTTTCGTTATAATAGCCTTGGTGGTATTGCTCCGCCGGCCAGAATTTCTCGAATTTTGTTAGCTCTGTAACATATTCCCCGTTCCATCTTCCTGAAGCTTTAGATACCTTAATGGCCTCTTCTGCTTTTTGCTTTTCAGCATCATCCTTATAATAAATGACGGATCGGTATTGTGTTCCGATATCATTTCCCTGTCTGTTAAGTTGGGTTGGATCATGGAGGAAGAAGAAAACATCCATTAATTGTTCATAAGAAATAATATCAGGATCATAGGTGATCTGTACGACTTCTGCATGACCGGTTTGTCCGGTGCAGACTTCTTCGTAAGTCGGATGATCTTTATGTCCTCCCGAATATCCTGAGATTGCAGATTCTACACCTTTCAGCATGTTGAAACAGCTTTCCACACACCAGAAACATCCGCCACCGAAAGTGATCTGTTGTAAATTATTTTTATCCATTTTAGGTTGATTTTTTATTATGTGTTTTTATTCTCTACCTGTTACAGGATATAAGAAAAAGCACTAATCAAAAATAAGAAAAACTTTTTCATTTTGTGTTGGAATCATCTGTCTTTACATCAAAACACACCATTTTTCAATGATGTGTTAGCTGTTATATTAATAAAAATTCACTTGAAGTGTTTTCAATACAAAGTTTATCTAATAGAAAATTTGAAAGTTGTATTGTCCAATATTATAAAATAGACTCCAGGTAATTCATTCTTCAATATAATAGAATTACTATTGGTAAAAGGGTTGGATATGCTTAAAACAATTTTTCCTAAGCTATTGTAAACAGTCGCTTTTTTCACCTCCTTTAATTGAGTTCCTTTAAATTTTACCTCTCCTCCTTTTACTGGATTTTCAACCAAAGTGATAGCATTAGCCGGGGCTTTTGAATCCTGGGTTTTAAGAGTATTGTTATTATTGATTAATCCTAAATCGTCACAAGAATCTTTTGCGAATATATCCCATTCTGAATTATTGTATTGGATGTTGCCTGCATTTACATTTCGTCTTAATGTTTTATCTACTGCATAATTTGAGGAATCATTAAATGTTCCAATAATATCAACCAATGTATCCCCCTGAAATAATCCTATTGCATCGTTACCATTAAAGGTCATCGTTGTTGATGAGGTTGATAAGTCGATTCGGGCTGGGGTACAAGGCGTTGCGATTTTACTGTGTCCGATCACATACACGCTATTATTATTCAAGCTTCCGGATAATGGAAGATCTGCTTTCCAGTCTCCGGTACCGTTGAATTGTACCTTAACCGTATATCCACCAAGGTTTACAACATTTCCTGTTTTATTAGCAATTTCAAGGGCCTTATTGTAACCTGATCCTTCCATATATTCGGAGAAATATAAACTATTTCCTGGCTCAGTATTCTTTTTTAGAGTTTTAAACGCAAGAATGTTAGAGTCAGTAGATCTATTTCTCATAGCATCTATAGCGACTACTTTTACTTCATAATCAGTATCCTCTGTAAGCCCCATGAAGTAATAATTATTGACTGTGGTTTTTCCTTGTTCCTGACCATTCAAATAGACAATATATCCAATTACCCCCACATTATCTGTTGAAGCATCCCATTCGATGTTGGCTGAGGTGGTTGATAGATGTGTTGTTTTTATATTGAGAACCTGAGTTGGCGGCGTTATATCTTCTACCAGAGTAGTGGTCCAGATGGTTTCTACCCATTCCGGATGATCAATAAAAGGATTTCTGTTACCCTGAAAAGTATAAGCAGCGTTATTTCTGTTAATCTCTCGTTGGTTTACAGGATCTTGCTTACTCCATCTTATCAATTCATTAATGTACCATTCTTTATATCCTCTGTCGTTTGAGCCATCAAAAGGGCTGTCTGTATTCGAAGAATTAAAGGTATGAAGTCTTGATTCATAACGTGTAATAAAATAGAGCAGCATTCTGGCAATGTCTCCCTTAAATTCATCGATGGGCTCAAAGACGGTTCCATCGTAGCCGGGAAAGGTATTGTTCCCTCTCTTAGCACCGGCCATAGACGTTTTGATAGGATCGAAAACCTCTCCATAAGGTAGATTAGAATGCATCGTATTAACCCAACCATCAACAGGAGTTACAAAATGTATATCATTACGCATTGGATTCGCAGCATTGAAAAAGCTTTGCGGCAAAATGTGCTCCCTGTTATAACAGTCTCCTTCTTTTTTAAAACCTTGTGAGCCACATTGGTCTATTGAATGCTGATAGGTATAGATATCGGAACCCGATGGGCTTTCTGAATACATATCCAGGATAGATCCATCGTTTTCGTAAAAGTCATCTCTGTCGGTTGTAGAAAAAGCTGTCCAAATAGCATTGTAGCCTTTGTCCTGATGGCCGTTTGAAATAATTTCAGATAATTTGGTTTTTAAGGGGTAACCTGTAAGCCCTTGTGTACCATCGTAATAATTTGTTGGAGCCTGGCAAAATACCAAAGTGCTAAAGCCCAATAAAAAAAGGGTGTAATAATTTTTCATCAAAAATTTTTGGACAAAAATACCTTATTCTCATACGATAAATGAGTTTATTATTTAAACAAAATGTTAACAATGAGTATTAGTTGGGGGCAACAATCTTTAACTGATTAGAATATTTTTATAATAGAATTGTAATTCCCGAATATGTGATTAGGCAAGATCAAAAAAGCATCCCAATAGGATGCTTAATATATTATTATAAATAGGGTTTATTTATTTTCCCAAACCAAAGCACTTGCTCCAAGGATGGCGGCGTCTGCTTCATTAAGCTCGCTGAAAACCAGTTTTACTTTATTCCTGAAAATAGAAAGAAGATTTCTTTCCATGTGAAGCTTGGCAGGTTTTAAGATAAAATCTCCGGCCTTGATCACTCCTCCAAATAGCAGAATAGCTTCCGGTGAAGAGAACATGACAAAGTTAGCTAATGCTTCCCCTAATTTCTGTCCTGTATATCTGAAAACTTCAATAGCGATAGGGTCTCCTTTTAGAGCGCATTCATGCACTGTTTTTGAATTAATAGATTCTTCTGGATATTGGTTGAGCATAGATTCCGGAAATTCGGCTCTCATTTTCTTGGCTGTAATAGCAATTCCTGTTGCTGAAGCGTAGGCTTCCAAACTTCCTTCGGAACCTGTGCTCCAGTGCTTTCTTCCTCCTGGTTTTACAATTGTATGTCCCAGTTCTCCTGCAAAGCCATCATGTCCATAGATTAGTTTTCCACTTGCTACAATACCGCTTCCTACTCCTGTTCCTAAAGTAATCATGATAAAATCCTTCATTCCGCGTGCTGCTCCGAAAAGCATTTCCCCATACGCTGCAGCATTGGCATCATTGGTGATGGTACACGGCATATTGAATTTGGTTGACATTAGCTCACCAAGCGGCACGACACCTTTCCAGGGAAGGTTAGGAGCCTGTTCTATGGTTCCGGTATAATAGTTCCCATTAGGGGCACCAACTCCAATCCCATCAAAGTTTTTTTCACCACCGTATTTTTCAATAAAAGGATGGATGTTTTCGTATAAAGCATCGATAAAGTCTTCAACGTTGTCAAACTCATCCGTTCTCAGTCTTCCTTTTTCAAGGACTTCCCCACGGTGGTTGACTACTCCAAACTTTGTATTGGTTCCTCCTATATCAATTCCTAGAGCAACATGTTTTGATAAATCTATTAATGACATTCTCTACTATTATAATTCTAAAGGGTTAAAATTATAAAAAAGATTGTATTAATGAATTATTAACGAAGGATTTATTCAAAAAAGTTTTTAAGCCTTTTTTGGGGTTTTCTTTTTTCTTCTTCCCCACCAGATCAGGAATCCACTCACTGGTAATGAGGCACATATGAGACTTACTACAAAAGCAATGATCTTCGTAGGTAGTCCTAAAATAGATCCAACATGGATATCATAATTCGCACCGACTACTTTTTCACCGAAATTTTTGTCTTTAGGATCATGAGTATGAAGCAGTTCACCTGAGTTTTCATCGAAGATTAAACTACTGCTTTTATGGTAAGAATAAGAAAGATGTTTTACATAAACTTCAAAATTAGGATGCTCATGGTCATCCATATGCTCGTGTCCCAGGTCGATAGCAAAACCAAAAGAATCAGGATATTTTTCCTTAACGGTATTGATTATCTTATCTAAGGTGGTTTCTGTTCTTAATTCTATCGGAGCTTTTGTTTTGATATGTGAGAAATCAGGAAATGTTGTATTTCCTCCTGAAAAGATGACGTAGATCATAGCCTGCACAACGAAGAAGGCATAGAACAACCCTGTAATAGAAAATATTAGTGCAAAGATAGAAGCATAGAATCCTAACACATTGTGAAGATCATAGTTTTTTCTTTTCCAGTTTTTAACGTTTTTCCATTTAAAAGAAAAGCGCTGTTTTCTGGCTGCTTTATTTTTAGGCCACCACAATATAATACCACTGATCAGCATGATAACGAAAATAATAACAGGTATTCCTACAACATAGGTTCCCCAATCTTGTTTCAGCAAGAAGCTCCAATGGATCATTTTTACGATATTGAAGAATCCGTTTTTCTCATCATATATTCTTAGAACTTTTCCATTGTAAGGATTAACATATGCTGCTTTATAAATGGGAAATTCATCAAAATAATTCCAGCCCGTAGTATTGTGCTCATACCAGTAGAAGACATAAGACATTTTCTTATCAATTGGGATATTTACCCAATGGATAGGATACTTTTCTTTGACCTGTTCTGTAACCGATTTTTCCAGAACTCTGATAGGTAAAATCTGTTTTTGATCGATATTCTGCTCATTATGGTAAATGACATCTTTTCGGGTAAAGTTTTCAACTTCATCTTTGAAAACATATAATGCCCCCGTAATAGAGATGATAAAAATTAAAAATCCAATGCCTAATCCAAACCAGAGGTGCAGCTTTGCTGACCATTTTTTAAAAAATCCCGGTTTATTTTTATGATGATGTTTTTTCTTCATATCGTAATAAAAAGTCTGACAAAGATAATGCTTACTTTTTATTTAGTTTAATTAAAATTTATATTCAATCATGAAAGTTCCTCTCATCCCTAATGAGTTGACAAATTCGCTATCCCGGGCGGACCACCATGCAATGGAAGGTTGATACATCTTATTAAATAGATTCTCTATTCCTAATGAGACTTTCCAGCTCTGATTTACCTCGTAACTTGATCTAAAGTTAAAAACGGTGTATTCAGGTACTTTTCCTTCCCCGTAAACATATAATCCGGTTTTAGCATTAGGCTCAAATCGGTTTTGTTCAAATGCATGCAGCATATCAAGACCGATCGATAAAGCTTTAGTAGGTCTAGCCTGTACGTAGGCCAATACTTTTGGAGCGGAAATTCTGCTGTTATTGATTTTTGCAGAATAATCACCATCATTTTTTATGGAGGTTATTCCTTCCATCCAGCTATAGCTGCCTCCGAAATTGATCCATTTAGCTGGAGTAAAATGTAAAAACCCCTCGACACCATATACCACTTCAGGAGATCTTTGAATCATTAACGCACGATCCGGGCTTTGAACAAAGGAAGCTCCTAGTTTTGAAGTGCTCACATAGGAAGTGATCTCATAATTGATCCATTTTGAAATCTGTCCGGTTGCTCCAAATTCGTAGTTGTTAACGATAATCGGTTTGGTTTCAAGGTTTCCTATAGTACCTTGTGTTGAAGTTCTTAAAATCCTTCCTAATTCATTGATAGAGTAGGCTTGTGAAAAGCTTCCGAATAAATTCAAGTAGTTTTCAATATTATAACGGACACCAATATTTCCTACAAAGGCATTATATTTTAGATTTCCACCGGTTACAAAAATACTTTTTGTAAAAGTGCCATCGCTTTTAATTGTTGAGAGCGTGTCGAAATCTCCCACTTTTACTTTTATATTTTCATAACGGACTCCTCCCTTGATGGTTATTTTTTTTAGCAGGTCAATTTTAATTAATGCGAAAGGAGCAATATTGGTCATATTCATATCCGGAGTCCAGTAACGGCCATCTTCCAGTTTTTGTACGGTCTGATCATTCAGTATATCAGCTCCATAAATGATTTCTGCCTGCGAGTTTTGGGCATTCCATAATTGGGTATCCAGATTGATTCTGGCTCCTTTTTTCTTTGAGATTACATTAGACTGACCACCGTTCAGGAATGTATCACTGTAACCATATACCGTTCTGAAATCCTGATAATAGAGGTTTACATTCAATGCTGTCCCATGGAACAGATTTTTATTGTCGTAGTTTAATTTATAATTATGATTTCTGGGTGTTCCCTGTGGGGTCGTTTCCAGATTCCTGCCTCTTCCTTCACCAATCGTTGGTGTAATTCCGTATTTGCCCGTTTTTAAGCCAAGATCCAGATCTGATTTTGAAGCATAGCCAATGTACGAAGCTTCAATCCTTTGATTCTGATTAAGGTTATATCCCAATTTCAACATTCCGTTGTAATTATCCATTTTGGAGGTACTGTATGTTGGGCTAAGGTTAACTCCATCGGCGTCTTTCATATAACCGGTTTTTTCGTAAGCTAATGATGCTACATAGTCAAACTTATCGGTAATCTTTCCGGATAAAAGCTGACTGGCTCTAAAACCCAGAGTTCCGCCATACGGTTGACCTGTAATACCTATTTGAGAAACTCCGGAAATTTTCTGATCAGATTTATTTCTTCGGGTAATATAATTGATAATACCTCCATCTGCTCCGTTTCCGTATATCGAAGAAGCGCCTTTGATAACTTCTATTCTTTCAATAACGGATGGGTCGATGGATCTTAAATCCCTTGCTCCGTTTCTTAGGGGGGTAGATTGAGGAACTCCATCGATAAGTACCAGAACTTGTCGTCCTCTAAGGGTTTGGCCTGCATTGGACGTTTGCCCTGAACTCGTTCCCAAACTTGGAACTGTATATTGCAGGATACTTGTAATATCCGAATTAACAGTTAATTGAGACTGAACCTGTTTCTCTCCTACGATGGTAACAGAACTTGGTATTTCTTTTATGTTTTCTTTTTTCCTTGAGGCTGTCAACACGACCTCTTCTACATTTCTGGTTTGTAAGGTGTCTTTAACCTGAGCAAAAGCAGTTCCGGATCCCAGACATGCTATTGATAAAAGAGCTTTTTTCATTATATTTTTTTCCCTTGTTTCTTTCTTTTTCCCCACCATACCATAAAGCCTGTTACAGGCAGTGAAGTACAGATGAGTCCGGCGATAAACCAAATGATTTTCCCGAATAATCCAAAGTATGATCCTGTGTGAATATCATAATTGGCGTTTGAATATTTTTCCGCAGTGTTTAAATTCTGATGAGGTTTATTGGCTAATAGTTGACCAGAGTATTTATCAAATATCAGGACGTTTCGTTCACTAAATCGTCCCTCTTTCTGATAAACGGTAATAGGAATATTATTTAAATCTTTCCCTTTTTTATTTTTTCCGTTCAATGGAATTCTGAAGCTTGAAGAAGCCGGATAGCGTTTACTTGTTTCCTGTATAGTAAGATCAAAAACTGAATTGTTCTTTGCTGTTAAAGAATCAGGAGATTTGATATCCTTTTCTTTTGGCAAATCTACAGAACCTGAAAGAGCAAGATTGAAAACATTTTTTACATACGGATATGTAAAATAAATTCCTGTGATGCATAACAACAAAGCAATAAATGATGCATAAAAGCTCAGAACATTATGAAGATCATAATTTTTACGTTTCCAGGTTTTTACATTTTTCCAGTTGAACCAGAAGCGTCCTTTTCTGGCTTTCTTATTTTGAGGCCACCACAAGATAATTCCGGTTATCAGCATGATAATAAAAAGAACGACTGGGATTCCCACTACATATTTTCCCCAGTCAGCTTTCAGAAGAAGACTCCAATGAATGTACTTTAGGAGGGTGAAGAAATCATATTTCTCATTATACACAGCTAAGATTTCGCCGGTATAGGGATTTACATACACCTGTTTATTAATAAGGACTTCCTGAAAGTAGTTCCATCCCTTTTTATCTTTTTTATAATATAGAAATCCATAAGATTTTTTTTTGTCCAATGGAATTTCAACTGAGCTTATAGGGTATTTTTCATTGAGTTCTAGCGTTACTTTCTCACGAAGAACTTCCAGAGATAGGGGCTTTCCTTTAACGGTTTCTTTCCTGAGTTCAAGAGCATCTTTGCGAAGAACATGCTGTATCTCATCCTTAAAAACATACAGCGTCCCGGAAAGAGAGACAATAAACACGATGATCCCAACGGATAAACCAAACCACAAATGTAGTTTGGCAGACCATTTTTTTACAGCAGACGGCTTCTTTTTATGGTGATGTTTTTTATGCATAATAAAAAAGTTAACCGAATAAATACCCGGTTAACTTTTGTTATTTAAAATTTATATCCTATTGATAGTCTCCAGTTTCTTGGTGCGTTGTAAATCCATGCATAAGAACCGTCATCAGATCTATAACCGCTATATAACTTTCTGTTTAAAGCATTATTCAGTAATAAATTAATATCGAATTTTTTAGCTACATAAGAGATTCCAAAATTGGTATCAAAATAATCTTCTAAGCTTTGGTTCAATTTGGCACCGGTTCCAAACCAGGACTGTCTTCCTCCCTGATACTGATAACCTGCAGAAATACCAAATCCTTTTAAGCTTCCATTTTCAAATCTGTAGCTTAACCAAGTATTCTGAACATTTTTTGCATTTCCAGGGGATTGCTGTCCAATTCTTTGAGTGTCACTATCTTTAGTTGTCTTTGCATCTGTATAAGCGTAGTTAACAATAATGTTTAATCCTCTTGCAATTTGTCCTTTTATATCAGCCTCAAATCCTCTTGCTCTTTGCTCTCCTGTTGCTACTGAAAATCCTTGATTTGGATGTGACATATCTGATGTGAAGATATTATTTCTTCTTATTTCATATAAAGCGAATGTTGAATTCCATTTTCCTCCGAACCAATCTTTCTTCACACCTACTTCTAAATTCTGACCTCTGAAAGGTGTTGTAAGAGGGATGCCTTTGCTAGGATCGGCATCAGAGTATTGTCGAGCTGATTGAGGAACAAAAGTTTTATCAAAGATTCCGTATACCGAGAAATCATCTTTGATTGAATAACTTACACCAACTCTTGGGGTGAACTCTCCGGCATTGTCCGGTTCAACCGGACCAAGATTAGGATAAGCTGAATAGGTAGTACCGCTTGTGTATCTTCCTGCTAAAGTAACACGAAGTTTATTATTAAACATTTCTATTTGATCCTGAGCGTAATAAGAAGTGTATTTTACTCCCTGGTCATTGTAGAAAGGTGCTGCAGTATTTAAAGAATAAAAGCCTGAAGGCGGTAAAGTTGACGGATCTACACCGTATTGTACGTTTTGAATGTTAATAGGATAAATTGCAGTTTCTTTACCATCTACTACTCTTGAATAAGCTGAAAAATCTGCATTGTACTTTCTGTTCCCGTAATCAAATCCGGCAATAACTTTATGGGTAATATTTCCTGTTTTTATGCTACCTCTAACATAGGTTTGGAATATATGATTTTTCCCAACAGCTTGCCAATTGCTAAGTGTTCTATTGAATATATTACTGTTTTGACTATCAAAAGTTCCCCACCAAGAACCTCCATCATAATTCATGTCCATATAAGCATACTGTGTGCTCCATATCCAGTCTTTAAATAGCTTTTGATCTAGACTTAAAAATAAACTTTGATCTTTGACCTCTGTTTCTTTGAAGTTTTTATCATTGAAATTAGTATGAACTCCTAAAGAAGCATATCCATCTTTGGACATCAGATAAGCCCCAGGTTGTGAAAATTTAAGAAACTGGTAATTATACTGGGCTGTAAAAGTAGTGGTTTTTGTTGGTCTGAAAGTAAGGGAGGGAGAAATAATAACTTTTTTTGTTTTATCATTTTCTACCCACGAACCATTGGTGCTTCCCATTAGGTTCAAACGATAATCCAGAACTCCATTTTTTACAAGAACCCCATCTAAATCAGCCTCACCTCTAAAGAGATTATAGCTACCTGTTGTGAATCTGGCACTGTTTGCAAATTTACCGGTTGGCTTTTTTGTTACGATGTTGTAAAAACCGGCAGGGTCACCCATGGATCCCATAAAACCAGCAGGTCCTTTCACAAATTCTATTCTATCAATAATAGATGCATCTGGATTGATTGGTCCCCAGGTTGAAGATACATTCATTCCGTTCATATAAGTAGCAATACTTGCTCCTCTCATAAAAACATTAGAATATACATTATCCCAATGCTCTACTTTTCTGGCGCCACTTACGTTTCTGACGATTCCTTCAGACATATTCAGAGTGATCTGATCTGCAAGGACCTGTGAACTTATTGACTGGACATTTTGTGGAAGTTCTAGAATAGGAGTTTGTACCCTTAATGATCCGGAAACTTCATTTAATTTATACTTTTGATAATATTTTCCGTTTACAATAACTTCTTCAATATCTTTAGATTTTGTAGAGTCTTTTTTCTGTGCAGGTGTCATTATTGCTGATAGTAAAACAGCTCCAATAATTGCTTTTTTCATTTATAGAATCCTTATGTGTGTGTTTAAATTTTTTTGTATAAAAGCTAGAATTTGTAAGTCACGCTTCCCATAATATTGGCTAAAGGTTGAGCATTGGCTGTTGTGAAGCCATTCCAATAACGTTCATTCGTGAAATTGTCCACTTTTACACCTATTCTGAACTTTTTAGTATCATAAAATGCATTAGCATTCATTACAAAGTATTTTGGAAGAATAAAAGTTCCCATGGAGGCTGAGTTTACGATTTTATTATCGCTAGCATAATTCCCACCTATACCGAACCCTAATCCTTTAAGATTTCCATCGACAAATTGATAACTTGCATTAAAGTTTACCAACCAAGGTGAAGATGCTGTTGCGGGTCTTTTTCCTGCGACGTCCTTATCTGCCTGAGTATACTTCATGTCATTATAACTTACTCCTGCCATTAATGAAAATCCTTTTATGAGATAAGCATTGGCTTCCAATTCTACACCTTGACTCGTTAAAGAGCCAGCCTGGTTTTGTACTGCTTGACCTAATGCTGTTACCTCGCCTGTATTCAATAGTGTATTATTTACTTTAATATTATAATAACTGAGGGTTGTATTAATTTTACCCCTTAGAAGGTTTGTTTTGAAACCACCCTCAAATTGGTTGGCTCTTTCAGGAGCAGAAAGTTGTATATTTCCTGCTTTATCTGATGTGTAATAACCATTACTAGTAAAAGAATTCTGATAATTTCCAAATACAGATATTTTTTCAGGGACTATCTGATAAACTACACCTAATTTTGGTGACCATGCAGATTGAGTGTAAGAATCAGCGAGATTTGGTCCTCTTTTCCCTCCTTCGAAACTACGACTTTCGTATCGTAAGCCAGCAAGAATGTTAAGTCCATGTATTGGTGTAAAAACATTAGATATGTAACCGCTATATATATTATCAATACCTGATGAAATATAGGTATTGTTTACTCCAAAATCATAATTTGGAAGATTTTGATAATACTTATAACGGTCTGCTACTGTTTGTCCATTCATATCCGAATAGTTTGCACGTTTAAACGGAACCCAATCGAAAACGCCAATCGATAAGAATGATTGATTGTCTTTTACTCTCATATAGTCAAACCCTGCAACAGTTCTATTTCTCATGTTTCCAATGTTAAAATCAAAATTAAAATTCTGTTGTACTTGGAAATATGTTTTTTTACTACCATTAGTAGATTGGTCAGCTCTTACAATTCCTAGTTCTGTATCTAATGGGTTTTCGCTTATTACAGATTTTGGTGCAAAATAAAAATAAGGATTAAAGCCGTTTGAGTAGGAGTATGATGTGCTTATATTTGTTGAAGATTTTATGTGCTTATTGATTTTATAATTGACTTGCCCGAAAAAATTTCTTGCTTTTGCAGTTGTTTTAAGCCCATTGCCTGCATAAGTTTGTTTGTAATCATATCCTAACCTTTCAAGTTGATTCATATTATCTGCACCTAATTGAGAACTTGGGAAATAAAAGAAAAATGCAGTCTCAGGATAAGCATCTGTTTCATACATTTCCAACTCTGCATTAATCTCTAAATTTTCTGTTGGACGATAGGTTAGAGATGGAGTGAATGCATAGAATGAATTTTTAGCATCTGTCCTCTGGAAAGTTCCTTGATTTGTGTAAGCCGTATTTAGTCTGAATAATAATTTTTTATCATTTGTTAGAGGGGCATTCACATCTGTTTGTACTCTATAATAATTATAACTTCCTCCTGCTAATGAAACTGAACCTCCAAAATTTTCAAAAGGTTTTTTTGTAACCCTATTGATTATTCCTCCATAAGAAGTAACATTGCTTCCAAATAAAGTTGCTGATGGACCTTTTAGAACTTCTACTTTTTCAATATTTATAGCGTCCATTGATGTTGTAATTGGAGCTACCAAGCCGTTTCTTAAAGAGCTTCCAGCAACAAAACCCCTCATGTTTACAAATATACCTCCATCTCCAGCTCTGTTTGTTGCACTCCACATTTTTTGAAGACCGGGTATATTTCTGAGAGCATCATCGACGTTGAACAATAACTGATTTTCTAAAACTCCTTTATCAATTGAGGAGTAAACCTGTGGATCTTCAATTGCTTTCAAAGACATCTTATTAGAATAATCACTGTCTTTCTTGATATAAGTGTTCATGATTACTTCATCAATACTTTTTGTATTGGTCGAATCTTTTTTCTGTGCGATAGTTAACATAGAACTTAATACAGAAGCACAGATGAGTACATTTTTCATGAAAGCAATTTTTTTGCAAATATATTGTTTTTAATTATTCTAAATAAATTATTGAGTTGATTTTTGTCATATAAATGTATTTGTGGGATAACAAAAAAGCCGCATCAAGAATACTTGATGCGGCTTTTTTAGGATATTAATTATTTCTTAAGCGGGGATTTCTCCTCTGTATAAGAAAGAAATAATTTCTTTATTCATTTTATCTACCATTTCGCTGAATAGGTGGAAAGACTCTTGTTTATAAATGACAAGCGGATCTTTTTGTTCGTAAACAGCTCCTTGAGAAGATCTTCTTAAATCATCCATTTCACGTAAGTGAAGTTTCCAGTTCTCATCGATGATGGATAGTGTAATATTCTTTTCAAAGTCATTGATCAGGCTGTCACACTGTGTTTCATAAGCCTCTTTCAAATCAGTGACAATAGTTAATGTTTTGTTACCATCAGAGAATGGAACCTGAATCATTTTGAACATTGAACCTTGGTTCTGATAAACATTCTCAATAATAGGGAATGATTTTTCTTTCAATAAGTTCAGCTTCATTTGATAATCTTCCTGAGCTGCTTTGAAAAGGATATTCGTTAAATCCTGAACAGATTTGTTACCGAAATCGCTTTCAGAAACAGGAGATCCCATCGTGAAGTTTTTGATTACTTCAAACTCAAAATCTTTAAAGCTTCCGTTTGCTTTGCCTTTAGCTGCAATAGAGTTGGAAACGTCGAAGATCATATTCGTAATATCATACTTCAGGTGGTCTCCGAACAGAGCGTTCTTTCTTCTTTTATAGATAACATCACGCTGTTTATTCATTACATCATCATACTCAAGAAGTCTCTTTCTGATTCCGAAGTTATTTTCTTCTACTTTTTTCTGAGCTCTTTCAATCGATTTGCTGATCATAGAATGCTGAATTACTTCACCATCTTTATGACCCATTCTATCCATCATTTTAGCAATTCTTTCAGAACCGAATAAACGCATCAGGTTATCTTCAAGAGATACATAGAACTGTGAACTTCCCGGATCTCCCTGACGTCCTGCTCTACCTCTCAGCTGTCTGTCAACACGTCTTGAGTCATGTCTCTCAGTACCGATAATAGCCAAACCTCCAGCTTCTTTTACTTCTTTCGAAAGCTTGATATCCGTACCACGACCTGCCATGTTGGTTGCAATAGTTACTACTCCAGGTTGTCCTGCTCCGGCAACAATCTCAGCTTCCTTCTTGTGAAGTTTAGCGTTCAATACCTGATGTGGAATTTTTCTTAATTGAAGTGCTTTTGAAAGCAATTGAGAGATTTCAACAGAAGTTGTTCCTACCAGAACAGGTCTTCTTGCTGCAGTTAACTTTTCAATTTCCTCAATAACTGCGTTATATTTTTCTCTGTTAGTTTTGAAAACTAAATCTTGTCTGTCGTGTCTTAAAATTGGACGGTTGGTTGGAATAACCACAACGTCTAATTTGTAGATTTCCCAAAGCTCACCTGCTTCCGTTTCAGCCGTACCGGTCATCCCTGCAAGCTTGTTGTACATACGGAAATAGTTCTGAAGCGTTACTGTTGCAAATGTTTGAGTAGCTGCTTCAATTTTTACATTTTCTTTAGCTTCGATAGCCTGGTGAAGACCGTCTGAATAACGACGTCCTTCCATAATACGTCCTGTCTGCTCGTCAACGATTTTTACCTCTCCATCAATAACGACATATTCATCATCTTTTTCAAATAACGTATATGCTTTCAATAGCTGGCTCATCGTGTGAACACGTTCAGATTTTTCAGCGAAATCGGAGAATAGTTTTTCTTTAGCCTCAAACTCGTCTTCTTTAGATAAGTTTTTAGCTTCCAATTCTGCAATTTCAGTCCCGATATCCGGAAGAACGAAGAAATTAGAGTCAGAGTTTCCTTGAGACATGTATTCTACTCCTTTGTCTGTAAGATCAACCTGATTATTTTTTTCTTCAATTACAAAATATAAGTCTTTATCTACGATCGGCATGTCACGGTTGTTGTCCTGCATGTATTGTCCTTCAACTTTCTGAAGTAATGCTCTGTTTCCGCTTTCCGATAAAAATTTAATTAATTGTCTGTTCTTAGGAAGGCCTCTGTAAGCCTGAAGAAGTTTAAAGCCTCCTTCTTTTGTGTTTCCTGAAGCGATTAATTTTTTAGCTTCGTTAAAAATAACTGAAACCGTTTTCTTTTGTACTTCAACGATTCTGTCAATCGATGGCTTCAGAACATCAAACTCCTGTCTGTCTCCCTGAGGAACCGGACCCGAAATAATCAATGGTGTTCTGGCATCATCTACTAATACAGAGTCAACCTCATCCACGATAGCAAAGTTTAATTCTCTTTGTACCAGTTCTGATGGTGAAGTCACCATATTATCTCTTAGATAATCGAAACCGAATTCATTGTTGGTTCCGTAAGTAATGTCTGAATTGTATGCTTTTCTTCTTCCGTCTGAGTTAGGCTGGTGGTTATCGATACAATCGATAGACATTCCGTGGAATTGATAAAGCGGCCCCATCCATGCGGAGTCCCTTTTAGCAAGGTAGTCATTTACGGTAACCACGTGTACCCCTCTTTCAGGAAGTGCATTTAAGTAAATAGGTAATGTTCCTACCAAAGTTTTACCTTCACCGGTTGCCATTTCGGCAATTTTACCACTGTGAAGGATAACCCCTCCGATAAACTGAACATCGTAATGGACCATATCCCAAACTACTGGAGTTCCGGCTGCGTCCCAAGAGTTTTTCCAAACTGCTGTATCCCCCTGAATTTCTACAAAATCTTTAGCAGCAGCAAGCTCTCTGTCCATTGGAGTAGCTGTTACGCGGATCTCTCCGTTTTCTGCCCATCTTCTTGCTGTTTCCTTGATCAATCCAAAGGCTTCAGGAAGAACCTGGAGAAGAACTTTCTCTTCGATTTCGTATGATTCTTTTTTAAGAGATTCAATTTTGGTGAAAAGAGCTTCTTTTTCGTCAACATTCGTTGAGTTTTTTATCTGCTCTTTTATTTGTTCTATCTGTGCTGTAATGGAATTTGTTGCTGATTTAATTTTATCTTTAAACTCAGCAGTTTTTTCTCTTAAACCGTCATCCGTTAATTGCTGAATAGTCGGTTCAACAGCTTTGATTTTTGTTACAACTTTTTTTACTTCTTTTAGGTCCTGCGCTTTCTTGTCTCCCAAAAACCCTTTAAGAACTTTGTTTAAAAAACTCATAAAAATTTTGATTTAGGCTCAAAACTTAAGCCTTGAGCATTTTAATTATTACACCTTAGCAGTGCTTATGATATATCCGAAAAAGCTTTAAACACAGCGTTTAAAGCTTTCTCAGTTTTTAATATTCGTCTTCGTTCCAAAGATAATCTTCATCTGTTGGGTAGTCACTCCAAATCTCATCGATGGCATCATAAATTTCTCCTTCATCTTCAATCGCCTGAAGATTTTCTACTACTTCCATAGGTGCACCAGTTCTGATTGCATAATCAATAAGCTCAGCCTTCGTCATTGGCCAAGGTGCGTCACTTAAATATGAAGCTAATTCTAATGTCCAGTACATAATTTTCTATTTTTTTTGCAAAAGTATAAAATTAGGTTATATAATAAACTTTTTTATACCTGATTTTCAATTCTTTTTATTAAATTTTGTTCATCACTTGTCAGAGTTTGTGTTCAAACTACTGTCAGTAACTTGTTTGATGTCATTTTCTCAAAAACCATTCCACAAATTTTTTTATGCCATTTTGGAAGTCTGTGACTGGTTTGTAGTCTATTAAAGTCTTGGCTTTTGTAATGTCTGCATTGGTTTTCAGGACATCGCCGGGTTGCATAGGCAGGATTTTTTTATTGGCAGATTTCCCCAGAGCTTTCTCAATTACGGCAAGCATTTCAGACAAGCTGACTACTTCACTCTCTCCCAAATTGAGCACTTCATATACGTCAGAATGGTTTTCAAGATAGCTGATAGACTTGGTTATACCATCAATAATATCGCTGATATACGTATAATCTCTTGCCGTAGTTCCATCACCGTAAAATGGAATTTCCTGGTCTTCTGAAATAAGCTTTACAAATTTATGTATAGCCAAATCAGGTCTCTGCCGTGGTCCGTATACCGTGAAAAATCTTAACTGAATCATATCAATATTGTAGAGCTGATGGTATACATGTCCGAGAATTTCTCCACATTTTTTGGTGGCTGCATACGGAGAAATAGGGTTGTCTACATTATCTGTTTCTGCAAAGGGTGTTTTTTCGTTATTTCCATAAACACTTGAGGAAGAAGCACAAACGAACTTTTTGACATTGAATTCTTTACAGAGCTCCCAAAGATTCATCGTACCACGAACGTTGACTTCTTCATACTCTAAAGGCCTTTCAATTGATGGTCGCACCCCTGCAAGTGCTGCAAGATGGATAACCAGATCAATCTGATGAGTTTTAAATATTTCTTCAAGGGTGTTTTTGTTGCGGATATCCTGATAATAAAGGATATAATTCTTTGATTTTGAAAGTGAAATCAATTTTTTGACGTCTTCTTCCTTACCCGAAAATTTGAAATCAGATGTATTTCCAATTGATTCCAGGGTATTTTTAATTTTTATTTGATAATCATAGAAATCATCAAAGTTGTCAATGTTTATGACAGAATGTCCATTTTCCAATAGTTGTTCTATCAAATGAGAACCAATGAATCCGCTTCCTCCAGTTACAAGATAAGTCATCTGTGTTTTTTTATTAGCACAAAAATATAAATTTACTTTTTGAAAATATAATCATTAAATTTACTTAAAAAAGAAATATAAACTATGCAGTTTCAAGGGCAAATTTTAAAGATGGTGAGTTATGATGCGAAACCTATTCAGTATTACCTTAATCTTTCCGCGGATTTGATTCATATGAATGAGTTGTTTGGAAAGGAATTAAGCATAAGGCATATTGGTTTCCAATGTGTACATTGTGGAGAAGATAAGCCTATTTATAGGATGGGATTTTGTAAAAGCTGTTTTTTTGAAAGTCCGTATGCAAGTGATACCATTATTCGTCCTGAGCTTTCTACAGCTCATCTGGGTGTTGCAGAACGTGATCTTGATGTTGAAAAAGAGATTCAGTTGCAGCCTCATACGGTCTACCTGGCTTATACGGGAGATGTAAAAGTTGGTGTGACAAGAAACACCCAGATTCCAACAAGATGGATTGATCAGGGGGCTACTTTTGCTTTACCTATAGCAAGAACCGAAAATCGTTATGAAGCAGGAATGATCGAGGTTGCCCTGAAAGAGCACCTTCCGGATAAAACCAACTGGAAAAAAATGCTTCAGGATGATTTTGAAGGAGAAATGGATTTGGCAGACTTTCAACAAAAAATCAAACAATACTTCCCGGAAGATTTCCAGCAGTTTTATAGCGAAGGGGAAGATTTGTGGAAATTTGATTATCCTTTTGAAAAACCTCAGAAAGTAACCTCTTTTACATTGGATAAAAAGCCCGAATTTACCGGAAGGCTGACGGGAATTAAAGGTCAGTATCTTAGTTTTGAAGGTGGAGACTTTATTAATGTAAGGGGACATGAAGGTTATGTGGTAGAGTTAAGTGTGAAAAATTAACCCTATCTTTAAAAATAATCATTCCAAATCACCAATATGAAAAAATGGGTTAAAAAGTTACTGATAAGTCTTGGGGTTTTGCTTGTAATTTTTTTACTGGCGAACTTTGGATTAAATATCTGGCTGAAAACCCAGCTTCCTAATTATATAAAAAAGAATACGGATTATAAAGTTTCCTATAAAGTACTGGATGTAGATCTGGGAAGTGGAAATATTTTGGCGACAGGAATTACTATAAATAATAAAAATCCACAAAATACCAATGTTATAGGTATCCAGGGAACTATTGATACATTAAAAATAAACCGGTTGGGGATTTATGATGCACTGTTTAATAAAACGATCAGCTCTTCGGACTTGTTATTGGGCAGCCCTAACCTTAATATAATTCTTGCTAAGCCGGTAGATCAGAAAACAGGGAAAAAAAGAAATCCTGTTGTATTCGAAAATATCAGAATCAATAATGGGAACATCAACATATTTAAGCATACCAAACAGAAATTTTTAGGAGTTAAAGACTTTAATCTCTTTGTTGAGAATCTTCAGATGACGGAAGAATCTGTTGAGAATAAGCTTCCTGTTGTTTTTGATAAATATGATATTAAAGGGAAGGAATTTTTCTTTCGTCCGGATAATGTGTATGCTTTAAAAATCAGTAAAATCAACACGGCAAACGGGCAGATGCTTGTCGAGGATTTTAAGCTCATTCCTTTGCTGACTTTTGACCAGTTTAAAAGATTCTATCCTAAAAAGAATAAGCTTTTCCAGTTTGATATCCGGAAAATGGAGTTTAAAGATGTGGTTTTAAAGAACAATAAAATTTCACTTGCCAATGCCAGTTTTCAGGATCCCGTTCTCACGGTTTACACTACCAATGCGGTGGTGAAAAAATCTGATAAGCCGATGAATTATGAAGTTAATCTGGATGATATCAGATTAAATAATGGAGTAGTACAGATTATCAAGCCGGATGGGAATAAGCTTTTATATGCTCAAAGTTTAAATCTGGATATTAATGCATTGGCTTTCAATAAAGAGTCGTCTGAAAATATGATCCCTGTTAATTACAAAAACTTTAATTTTTCAGGAAAGAATATCCATTATACAGGAACTCAAAATATCGTAGCGGAAAGTGTTGCTTTAAATCCTAAAAGTGGAGAAATACAGAATATTACCGCTTTGCCTACAGGCTCAAAAACTTCAATGGACTTTAAAGCCAATCATATTGCTTTTAATATCAATCAATGGGACTTTATTGATAAGAAGCTGAATCTCGATATTAAAGATATTCTTGTAGATGGTGTGAATGGTACTATCAAAGCTCGTGAAGGAACCCAGAAGAAGAAAGCTGAATTAAAAGGAATACATTTTCCTCTTGTTATAAGAAAAGTAATTGTAAAAAACTCAAATCTTATCTATGATAAAGGAGATGAGCCGTTGACTTTTAATGATCTCAATGCCAATATAAATGATGTGGAGCTTAAGTCAAAACCTAATAATGATGGACTCGCCGTTACCGTAAAGGATTATACGCTCTCCACCAGGAATTTTGCCTATAAAACAAAGTTCTATAATATGAGTGTTGGACTTCTGAAAGTAGGGAAGAATAAAATCCAGGTTAACAATTTTGCTATGAAGCCTCTCATTTCGAGAGCTCAGTTTATCAAAATGATACCCGTTGAACGGGATTTGTATGATCTCAAAGTAGGTCAGATCACGGCAGATGGCAATTGGGATTTGTTTTCAAATAATAAGTTCATTAATGCCTCTCACGTAGTTATTCAATCTGCGGATGCTAATATTTTCAGAAGTAAAATTCCGAAAGATGATCCGAAGGAAAAGCCTTTATATTCTAAGTTGCTCCGGTCTATCAAGATTCCAATGTATATTAATACGCTGGATTTAAAAAATTCTGTCCTGGTGTATGAAGAAGATACTCCGGAAAGTTTAGGTCCCGGAAAATTAACATTCAGCCAGTTTAATATGAATGTGAAAAACCTGAACTCAGCAAAATTTAAAGGAAAACCTACCCAGGTCGATATCAAAATAAATTGTTCTTTTATGAATATGGCTCCCTTATCTGTCAATTGGAAATTTGATGTAGCCAATCAGCATGACCTTTTCACAATTTCAGGTAAGACGGTAAATCTTCCTGCTCAGGGAATTAATCCTTTTATTCGTCCTTATCTTCATATAACAGCCACCGGAACTATTCAGGAAATGCTTTTTAACTTTAAAGGAAGTCCAACAGGACTGGGCGGATCTTTTAACCTTAAGCATAAGGATTTGAAGATTGCAATTTTGAATAAGGAGAATAAAAAGAAGAAGGGGCTTTTAACTGCTGTTGCCAATTTATTTATAAAATCAGATTCCGGCCAATTTCCCGAATCGGTTACTGTGGAGAATGTGGAGAGAGATCCTACTAAATCATTCTTTAATCTATTCTGGAAGGGAATTCAGGAAGGCCTAAAGAAGACGCTGATCGGAGTAAATGTAGATAAAACGGAAAAGGCCGTTAAGAAAACAGTTTCTGCTGTTAAGGATGTGAAGAAAACTATTAAGGATATTAAAGAAACAAAGCAGAGTAACAAAGCAGCACAACCTAAAGCTCCACAGGAAGAAGAAAAGAAAAAAGGTTTTCTGAAAAATATATTTAAGAAAAAAGAAAACCCCGAAGCTCAATAGTTCCGGGGTTATTTATGTTTAGAAATTAAATTCATCGCTTTCCTGAACGGGAATGTTTCTTAAGAATTCATCAAATTTTTCACCGGGATAATTGCTGTCTGCTCCATAAGAGTCTATAATCATGCCGATATTGCCAGCAGTATCTTTTAATACATATAATACAGCATTGTCATCGGGATTGCTATCTCCCTCAAAGCGGTATGTTTTTAAGATCGTTAAATCCGAAGGCTGATAGTTTTTGTCTGAATTTTCAAACTTCATTTCGCAAGACTCATTCATTCTGAATTCCCTATGAATCCCTCTTTGTGACAAGGTTTCCATAACCTGGCTTAATGTTGTCATTCTGTCGATGTTTTCTGAATTTTCCATAATAATACTTTTTGTGATTAGTACAATAATTAAACCATTATACCGACGAATTTTTAAAGGAAATAAAATATGCCTTCCTTCAAAATAATTTCTAATGTTAACAAAATTTATAATTCATGGAAACGGGAAAGGTACATTTTTTGCAATAGACAAATTAATAAATCGAACAAAATATGAAAAAGGAAGTTGGAGTATTACTGGCAGGAGGAGTTGGTCTTTTGGCAGTTTTAGGTTTCTTAGGACTAAAAAAGATTTTAACTAAAAAAGATAAAAAATATAGTGATTATTATTCAGATTATCACAGACACTTTGATGGGAAAGATCATGATGAAGAATATCATGGTGTCGAATTTTATGCGTTGAAGTAGTAAAAAAATATATCTAATTATGTTTAAATCCGACACTTTTTAAGTGTTGGATTTTTTTGTGGAAAACTTTAGTGTTAAAACTCATTACTTTTAAAACATTCTCTTCTAATTTTACATGTGAAATGCAAAACGAAAACATCATAAAAGGTCAGGGCGCTCAACGAAATGTGGTAAACCGTTTCGAGAGGTATACCTTTGAGCCTGATGATGAAGATTTCGAAACGGTGAAAACTTCTTTTACCGAAGTGTTTCCTAAAACCATCGTTAATCAGGTAAAGAGTGAAGACCTTCCCATGGAATATTCTATGAACCCCTATCAGGGTTGTGAGCATGGTTGTGCCTATTGTTTTGCAAGACCTACTCATGAATATTGGGGGTACAGTGCCGGTATTGATTTCGAAAGAAAAATCATGGTGAAAAAAAATGCACCTGAATTACTGGAAAAGTTTTTTCAAAAAAGAGGGTATCAGCCGGCTCCGATATTGCTTTCTGGAAATACAGACTGTTATCAACCCGCTGAAAGACATTTTGAAATTACCAGAAAGCTTCTGCAGGTTTGCCTTGATTACAGGCATCCGGTTAATGTTTTAACGAAAAATGCTATGGTTTTAAGGGATCTGGATATCCTGCAGCCAATGGCTGAGCAGAGTCTGGTTTCCGTTTCCTTGAGTATTCCGACGATTAATGAAGATCTGCGAAGAAAAATGGAGCCAAGGACCAGTTCTGCAAAAAATAAATTGAAGGCAATAGAAATTCTTTCTGAACACAAGATTCCTGTGAATGTGATGGTTGCGCCAATTATTCCAGGATTGAATAGTGATGAGCCACTGGGGATTCTAAAGGTTATTTCTGAAGCCGGAGCTCAAAGTTTTGGGTACACCTTGGTAAGGCTGAATGATGCTGTAGAGCCGGTTTTTGTTCAATGGATTGAAAGCAGTTTTCCTGACAGAGCTCAAAAGGTTTTAAATTTGATTCGTTCTATGCGGGGTGGTAAACTGGGAGAAAAAAGATATTTTGAAAGGCAAAAAGGAGATGGTAATATCGCAGAAATGATTCATAATACGTTTAAAATAGGAAGGAAGAAATTTTTTGAAGGCAAAGAATTTCCAAAGCTTTCTACTAAGAATTTTACTGGAGCTAAAGATCAACAATTAAGATTGTTCGATTGATTTAACTACTCTTATCAGCAAAGTCTACGAGAAAATGGGAGCATTCGAGATTAAATAAAAAAATAAAAACCGTTCCAAAAAGGAACGGTTTTCTTATTAATGTTTTGAATTTCAATTACATTGAATCATCCGGACATTTGAAGTCATTGCTGCATGCTGCACAGATTACTGTTCCATTGCAATAATACATACAAAATTCAGGTTCAGGGAGTTTAACTCCTCCTGCTCCGGAAATACCTTTTAATTGGTCTTTGCTTAGTTTTTTTAAGTTTTCCATACTAGTTTAATTAAAAATTTGACACTAAAGTAAAGATATAATTAAAATTTATAATTTAAAACAAATTTTATGGAAATTATTTTTTGATTAATCCCAGCTCAATAAGCCTTTCATGTAAGAATTCTCCTGCAGTGGTGTCTTCATACAATTTCGGATTATTTTCGTCGATACAATTTTCAAGACAATTTAAAGACATTCCGCTTACAGGATGCATAAAGAAAGGAATAGAGTATCTTGAAGTTCCCCATAGTTCTCTTGGTGGATTAACAACTCTGTGGATGGTAGATTTTAACTTATTATTGGTGTGTCTGGAAAGCATATCTCCGACATTGATCATCAATTCATCCTGTTCTGCAATAGCATCTATCCATTCGCCATTGTGATTCTGCACCTGGAGGCCTTTTCCCTGAGATCCCATTAAAAGAGTGATGAGGTTGATGTCCCCATGAGCGGCAGCTCTTACAGCATCATCCGGTTCCTGAGTAATAGGTGGATAATGAATAGGTCTTAAAATAGAGTTTCCTTCTGCTATTTTATCGTCAAAATAAAACTCATCAAGCCCAAGATATAATGCTAAAGCTCTTAATACATATTTTCCTGTTTTTTCCAACATCTGGTAAGTTTCTTTTCCTACCGTGTTGAATTCCGGAAGTTCATCAACAATAACATTGTCAGGATACTCTGTTTTGTACTTTGAGTCATCAGACACATATTGTCCGAAATGCCAAAATTCTTTTAAGTCTCCTTTTTTGAAGCCTTTTGCAGTTTCTTTACCGAAGCCTACATAGCCTCTCTGTCCCCCAATTCCTGGAATCTCATACTTCTGTTTGGTTTCCGTTGGGAGTTCAAAAAAGTTTTTCACCTCACCATACAAATCATCCACTAATTTGTCATCAAGAAAATGGCCTTTTAGGGCTACAAAACCAATTTCTTCATAAGCTTTTCCGATTTCATTTACAAATTTCTGTTTGCGTTCCGGGTTGTCCGAAAGGAAATCACGCAGGTCTACACTAGGTATTTTATCCATTTTTAGAAATTTAACGTGGCGCTAAATTACGTCTTTTTTGGATTAAATTTTTTTACAATTAAGTATTTATAAACTACATTTGCTGTATGAAAAAATATTCTTCTAAGAGAAGCATTCAGATACTAGCGAATCTTCTCCAGCAGTACGGGATTTCAGACGTTGTTATTTCTCCGGGATCGAGAAATGCTCCACTTGCAATTCATTTTTCAGAAATAGATCATTTTAACTGTTTTAGTATTGTTGACGAAAGAAGTGCAGCCTTTGTTGCGCTGGGAATGGCAAAAAGTGAAAAAAAGCCTGTAGCCATTACCTGTACAAGCGGTTCTGCAACGGTTAACTATTATCCGGCTGTAACAGAAGCTTTTTATCAGAATGTTCCCCTTTTGATATTAACGGCCGATAGACCAACGGATTATGTTGATATTTTTGATGGACAGACCATCCGCCAGAATGCAATATTTCATCAGCATTCTTATGGCGATTTTCAGCTCTTAGAAGATAGTAAAGAAAATGCAGAGGATTTCAATTTTGAAACGATAAAAAAAGCAATCGAACTTTGTTTTGAAAAACAAGGACCGGTTCATATTAATATTCCTTTGGAAGAACCTTTATATGATTTGGTTTCCGAGCTTCCTACTTTTCCAACGGTTGAAAAAACCATTAAGAAAAGAGAATATGAAATTCCTTCCAACCTGGTTGCAGACTGGAATACTTCCCAGCGCATTATGATTCTGGTAGGAACAAAAGATCATAGCCCGGAACTCGAGAATCAGCTTTCCCAACTGGTGAAGAATCATTCTGTAGTCGTTTTAAGCGAAGCGAATTCTAATTTATATCATGAAAAATTCTTCAGGTTTATAGACCGTTATATCTTCAACTTCACGGATGAAGATTATAAAAAATATGCCCCGGATTTGTTAATCACGGTGGGTCAAAATGTTGTTTCTAAAAAAGTAAAACAGTTTTTAAGAAAGGCACGTCCCAAGCAACACTGGCATCTCGATGAAGTTTGGCAGCCAGATACGTATTTCTCACTGACAGAAAAGATAGAAGTAAAACCGGAACTGTTCTTTTCAAAATTATTAAAGTTTATCAATCTTGAGCCGAGACCCTATTTCAATTTATGGGACGTTTTGAGAGACAAGAAGGATGCTAAACATGAAAAGTTTCTGAATATGGTCGAGTTCTCAGACTTCTATTTCTTTAATAAAGCGTCACAGACCATACCGGAAAATTATAATATCCATTTCAGCAATAGTTCAGCAATCAGATATGCACAGCTGTTTGATTTTGGAAAAAGAAAGATGTATTGTAACAGAGGAACAAGCGGAATTGACGGTTCAACGTCTGCCGCAATGGGATTTGCGATTAAAAGTCCTAATCCTACTTTGTTGATTACAGGAGATTTAAGTTTTTTCTATGACATCAATGGCCTTTGGAATCAATACATTCCTCCTTTTGTAAGGATTATTATTTTCAACAATGGAGAAGGAAATATTTTTAAAATTATTCCGGGTCCGGGCAATGCCAATCCAAATACACTGGACGAATTTATTGCAACAAAGCACCATAAAAATGCAGAGCACCTTGCCAAACATTTTGGATTCTCTTATACGAAGGTAGAAGATGACAGAACGTTAGACCGGGTTCTTGATAATTTTTTCAAGCCGGATAATCAGCCTAAAGTATTGGAAATTAATACTCATGGAACCAATAGTGCGGATGTTCTGAAAGGCTATTTCGAATTTATGAAAGAAAGCTAAATTAAGACAGAACGACCAAATTAAATACAAATAAAACCCCATAAGTTAAAAGCCTATGGGGTTT
This sequence comes from Chryseobacterium piperi, assembly GCF_002285635.2. Taxonomy (NCBI): domain Bacteria; kingdom Pseudomonadati; phylum Bacteroidota; class Flavobacteriia; order Flavobacteriales; family Weeksellaceae; genus Chryseobacterium; species Chryseobacterium piperi. The sequence continues at coordinate 3,390,574 of NZ_CP023049.2, forward strand.
ATAGTATTTTTAGTAAAGTTCGATATGGTTGATTTCCAGGGATCTATATTAAATATCCAGATACTCATCATTCCCTGGCAGATTGTTAATTCTGTCAATAGGATAAATGAACATATCATCGAAGTCATTCAAGGCATTAATCAATTGGAAATGTGAAAATTGCTTGATGTTTTGTAATGTGATTTCCTGTTCTTTAATTTTCTTTTTCTTTAAAAGGTTTTGTCTTTGGACTCCATTTAAAAGATAGGTGGATGGCGTAAACCATTCTTTGCCTTTCAGAAATAAAATATTGGAAAATGAAGTGTCGGTAATATGATTGTTTTTAACGATGATGATTTCTTCAGCTTTAGATTTCATCTTCATTTTTTCCAACTCCTTACGGTCTTCAAATTTAAAGGAATAATCAAAAGTATTGTTTTCGATCAACCGAAAGTCTTGTATTTCCGGAATAGCATAAGGAATCATCTGTGTTCTGAATTTTTTATCCAGATCGTAAACAACTCTTAGCTTGAAAAGGCCGTCTTCATCGTGATGTAGATTTTTAAAGATTTTTGAGAGGTCAATAGATCCCTCCTTGCCAAAGTGAGCAAATGTCTGGTTGACACGTTTTTGATGAAGGTCTAACAGGAAAACTTCCTGATCCTCGACTTTTATACTTTCAATAAATTGGGACATAAATTTTGTTTTTCATTTCCTGATACTCATCTTCTAATTGGCTCATATGGGTGATACCGCCACCACTTTTAAAATATAAAGTATCTTTTTCTTTCTCAATAAAACGGATCATTACACAGCTATCTACATTCTTACCGTCAAACCACCCGCAAACTCCTGTATAGTATCCTCTATCATAACCTTCTGCATCCAGGATGATCTCCAGCGTCTTGGGCTTGGGTGCTCCTAAGATCGATCCTGCCGGAAGTAATTTTTTCATAATAGTACCTACCCTGCCGGTAAACTCAGGCTTTATATTTCCTGTAATCTCAGAACTCATTGCATACAGGTTTTTTTGCTGTGTCCTGATAAGATCAATATGTTGAAATTTATCGACCTTCACATGATCTGCAACGATACTTAGATCGTTGCGCAATAGGTCTACCACCGTATAATGTTCTGCTTTTTCTTTTTTATCATTCCTCAGGGTTTCTTCAGCATTTTCCACAGATGCATCTATAGTTCCTTTCATAGGATAGGTAAAAATTTTGTCATCAATAATCTTTACAAAAGTTTCAGGAGAAAAAAATACGAAAAAATCTTTATAAAACACCTTATATTTCGCAGTTGAGTGATGAAATATTTCTTCTAAGGTTAAATTGGTCTCTATTTTAGTTTTCCGGGTATAATTAACCAGATAAGAATTTCCTAAATGAATATTTTTCTGAACTTTGTCAAATCCTTTTTTAAAGCTTTCGAGAGATTCAGGATATGATTTCCATACTGTTTTTTTATGTAATTTATTGTTGTTTTTTAAGGTTGAAAATGATTGGAAATCAATTAATAAGCCTGAATTTTCAATTTCATTCTCCCGGTATATCTCAACCTTATTGCATAGGAAGTCGATGATGAAGAAATAGGGAGTTTTCTGGAGAGAAAGCTCATCCATTTCCATAAATTTTTGATGATTCACTGAAAACATTCGACAAAAGTACTTATTGATGTTTACTTTTGCACAAAATATTTTTACATGCAGAACAAATATCCTCAGAAACCGGGAATTGATTTTATACTGAAGCAGGCTTTTTTCTATTGGAACAAAACATTGATATTCCAACTGATGTTTTCCATTATTTACTTTGCAGTATTTTTTACGGGAATGTTTTTTTTCGCTTCCCGCTTTGGAATTTGGGAACAGAACCAGGAATTGGCTGAAGCTTTTAAGCTGGGGACACAGGCTTATATGGAAAAAGTAGCAGCCATAAGCGCTACGAAAGATTACCAAAATTTCAGTTATGCACTTCTGGCGGTAATTGTTTTTCTGTATCCTTTGAATTTAGGATTTTTTCAAATTTTCAGGAAAATGGATTTAAAGGAGAAAATAGAATTGGGAGATCTGTTTGTCGGTTATAACGGATTAAATTTCTTCAAATACATCAGCTATTTTTTATTCTGGTTTTTTGTGTATTTATTGACGGCACAAACAATTATTTTGGGTATCGTATGGGTTTTTGTAACCATTTTTGTAGCTCCGCTCATGTTTTTTACAGATAAAAGGATCTTTGAGGCAATCACTTTAAACTTTAAAGCCTTGAGAATGTATTTTGTTGAAATCATGGTGTGTGTGATTGTGGCTTTTCTTTTCAAATATATTGGATTTGCATTATTTCTTATAGGTGGATTATTTACTTTTCCTTTTTGGAATGCAATGATCTATTCACTATATAAAGTTGTTTTTTCAGAAAAAAATTAAATATTACCATTGTTTAATGCTTTTTTTATCAAAAAAAATTAAATTTGATAAAACATTAAAAAATTTAAACAATGTCTGAATTTGACGAATTTGATCAGCAGGGTTCCGTTCCCAATAGGGATACAGGCTCTATTATTTCGCATGCTTTCGAAATGTACAAAGGAGTTTTCCTTTATGCCGTTGTTGCAATGATTGTATATATTATTGGTGGGCTTATTATTCAGTCTATCAGTGGTTTTAACTCTACGGCCGTCATGGAAGAGATGAGGGATTCAGGGGGTGATTTTTCCAGCTTCAGCTATTGGAATGCACCAGGTTTTTCTTTATACCTTACTCTGTCAGGACTTTTAGGAATTCTTCTTGCTCCTCTGTATGTAGGATTGATTTACATTGTTAATAAATACAATACAAAGAATGCAATCGAGTTTTCCGATTTGTTTATCGGGTACCGTCAGAATTTTGTTAACATATTGATCTATAGTATTATTTCAGGGCTGATTTCCAGTGTTGCATTGTCCATCTGTTTCTTCCCTTTCTTTTTTGTATATCCTTTATTACTATTAGGATACCCTATATTGTTGTTCGAAAATGCTTCTGCAACCGAAGCGCTTGGAAAATCTTTCAATATAGCAAAAGAAAACTACGGAACCTTTCTTGGAACGACTATTGTAGGTCTCTTGATCTCAGTAGCAGGTATTGTCCTTTGCGGGATAGGCATTATTCTTACGTTGCCTTTCATTATGGTGGTTATGTATTCCGCTTATTGTGCTTTCCTGGGAAAACCAAGACAAATAGTATTTAAATAATAATATGATAAATAAAGATAAACAAATAAGCAGTGTGGCAATAAAGCAGGTTTTCTTGCTTGCTATTATTTTAGTGTTGGCGGGATTAATTTGTTTCAATCTTGCTCTTTTTATCCCTTCGGTATTGGGAGCACTAACCATTTATGTAGTTTGCCGGAAGTATAACTTTTACCTTCAGGAGGAGAGAAAATGGAAACCCTGGCTTTCGTCACTCGTATTGATGTTAGCAAGTTTGGTTATTCTTATTTTACCCATCTATTTTATTGCGGATCTCCTGATTGATAAATTAGGGAATGCACAGGGGTATATGACTAAATTTAATGTGTTTCTGGAGAAGATACATGCTTATGTCGACTCGAAATTTGGCTTTGATATCCTGAGTAAAGAAAATATGGATAAAGTGAAGGGTTCGGTTGGAAAAATTTCAACAGTTGCTCTTAGCGGAACCTTTAATACGCTTACGGTGATTATGTCGATGTATTTTATCCTGTACTTCCTTTTCGAGAAACCTAGACTTTTTGAAAAAATTCTGTCCTCATCAGCTCCTTTGAAAAGATCTAATGTTTCTTTAATCGGAGACAAAATGAGAAAACTGATTATAGCGAATGCTATTGGAATTCCTGTTGTAGCGATAGGTCAGGGAGTAGTAGGGTTAATCGGTTATTTTATTTTTGGTGCACCCAGTCCTGTATTGTTGTTTGCATTAACAGCAGTAGCGTCTATGATCCCTGTTGTAGGGGCGGCAATTGTATATGTTCCTGTTTGTATCTATATGATTGCAGTAGGGAATACTGGGCCTGGACTTGGTCTGGCTGTTTATTGTATCGTGATTGTGGGATTGACGGATAATTTATTGCGTTTTACCCTTTTAAAAAGATTGGAGGATATTCATCCGTTAAATACAGTATTCGGTATTATCATGGGAATGAATTTATTTGGTTTTATGGGACTGATTTTCGGGCCTATTTTAATTTCTCTTACCCTTTTGCTCATTCAGGTGTACAGAAATGAATTTTCAGATGATGATACGCCGCATCCTGATTTGCAGATGTCGAGTAAAGGAGAAGATGGAGAAAATAATGTTGATTTAATAGTATAAAGTTGTGGAAGGAATAAACCCGGAAATATTAAAAGAGATTTGTGTCGTTAAAATGCCGTTTGGGAAACATGAAGGAACCATACTGGCCGATTTACCAATAAGCTACCTTGAATGGTTTAACAGGCAGGGAATGCCTAAAGGAAAATTAGGAATGCAGCTATCAACCATTTATGAGATAAAATTGAATGGACTTATGGATTTGCTTGCTCCACTACGGGGAGGCGTAGTAAATTATGAAAAGATAAAGAACAAGACCTACAAATTTTAATATAAACAAATATGACCCCTGAGAAGCTTGTTGATATTTTGAAACTGGAGCCTCATCCTGAAGGAGGCTATTATAAAGAAACCTACAGGTCTGAACAAGTGTTAACCCTGGAAGGTGGGAATTCAAGAAATGTAAGTACTGCCATTTATTATCTGCTGGAAAATGAAAATAAATCTTCTTTTCATCGAATCAAGTCTGATGAATTGTGGTTTTTCCATCAGGGAGAACCTTTGGAAATTGTTTTTATTAAAGACGGAAAATTACACACAATTATCTTAGGTAATTCTTTAGAAAATGGAGAAGTACCACAAGCGATCATTGAAGCGAATGTCTGGTTTGCTGCCAAAATATCAGAAGGTAAGGGATATTCATTAGTCAGTTGCACAGTGGCCCCGGGCTTTGATTTTTTAGATTTTGAATTAGCAGAAAGAAATACATTACTTCAGCAATATCCCGATTTAAATAATGTGATCAAAGAGTTTACGCGGGAAGATTAGATTTCAGCGTTATGTTTGTCATCCTGAAAAGACCTGAAGAGTTCAATGGGTCTGTATTTGACTTATTTTTAAGATTCTTCCGGATGACAAAATTTATAGCTAATTTCTTTCAGTTCTGCCTTATTGGGCTAAAAATTAATCTCTTAATTAATGGCAGGGATTAAGAAGAGAATGCACCCGATTATAAATACCAAAGTGAGGAGATGGATTCGGTAATCATTTATTCTTAAGAAAATAAACTGATTGATTACCCTTATTCCCCAAAATGCCGAATTAGCCAAAAGAAAAAGCTTTCCTAAAGTGGTTTCCAAAATCTGATGTCTAAGGAAAAGACATATTAAACCTGTTGAGAAAAAAACAAAAATCATCTGGATATTAAGGATTTGCATTATTCCCTTATTTACCAGAGACAGCTTTGTCAGATCTTTTCCCCAATTAAAAAACTTCCAGAAAAATAAATGAAACACTCCCAATGTTAAAGAATAAATTCCGCCAATAATGATGAGTGTTTCCATAGTGGGTTTCTTTAGTTTTTCAAGCCTGCAATTTCATCCCGTAACTTTGCAGCTCTTATGAAATCAAGATTTTTAGCAGCGGCTTCCATTTCCTTCTGCTTTTGTTCAATCATTTTTTCAATATCTTCACTCGCATAATTGGCCTTCGCATCGGCCACTTTTTGTATAATTTCTTTTTGAGTGTATTTTGAATCAGGGAAATCTTTGCTTCTTCCTACTAAGTTTTCTGAAATCTTTTTATTTAAGGCTGTTGGAACTAAGCCGTGATCTTCATTGTATTGGGTTTGTTTGGCCCGGCGGTATTCTGTTTCTTCAATGGTAGCCTGCATTGACTTTGTCATCTTGTCGGCATACAGGATCGCTTTTCCGTTGATATTCCTTGCAGCACGTCCTACTGTCTGAATCATGGACCTTCTACTCCTTAGCATACCCTCTTTATCAGCATCCAGAATAGCAACCAATGAAACTTCCGGTAAATCGAGTCCTTCTCTTAAAAGGTTGACTCCGATCAGAGCATCAAAAAGCCCGACCCTTAGATCCTGCATGATTTGAATGCGCTCCAGTGTTTCAACATCAGAATGTATATATCTTGTTCTGATTCCAAATTTTGTAAAATATTTCGTGAGTTCTTCTGCCATTTTTTTGGTCAGTGTCGTTACCAAAACCCTCTCATCCACATCAGATCTTTTACGGATTTCCTCCATCAAATCATCGATTTGGTTTAAGGAAGGCCTTACCTCGATAACGGGATCTAAAAGACCGGTTGGACGGATAATCTGCTCGATATATGCTCCACCGGTCTTTTCCAGTTCATAATCTGCAGGGGTTGCAGAGACATAGATCACCTGGTTTTGCATGCTTTCAAATTCCTCAAACTTCAGAGGTCTGTTATCCATGGCAGCCGGTAGTCTGAAACCATATTCTACAAGTGCTTCTTTTCTGCTTCTGTCACCTCCGTACATGGCATGTACCTGTGGTACGGTAACGTGACTTTCATCGATAACCATTAAAAAATCCTTAGGGAAGTAATCGATGAGACAGAAAGGCCTGGATCCGGGTAATCTTCCATCCAGGTATCTTGAGTAATTTTCAATTCCTGAACAATAACCCAGTTCTTTTATCATTTCAAGATCTAGCTCTGTTCTTTCCTGTAGCCTTTTTGCTTCCAATGGTTTTCCGATGGAGCTAAAGAAGTCGACCTGCTTTACCATGTCATCCTGAATATTTCTAATTGCTCCGTTTAAAGTTTCCTTTGAGGTTACGAAAAGGTTTGCAGGGTAAATCTGGATCTGTTCAAACTGAGAAGTTACATTTCCGGTTACCGGATCAAAGCTTTGAATTTTTTCAATCTCATCACCGAAAAACTGAATTCTTACGGCATCATCAGCATAAGCAGGGAATACGTCAATAACGTCTCCTTTTACACGGAAAGTTCCTCTTTGAAACTCATTCAGTGTCCTGGAATATAGTGCACTTACTAAAGAATGAAGGAGAGCTGTTCTCGTTACTTTTTCTCCGATTGCAATTGAGATTAATGATTTATGAAATTCTGTAGGGTTTCCAATACCATAAATACATGAAACGGAAGCTACAATTAAGACATCTCTTCTTCCGGAAAGCAAGCTGGCTGTCGCTGAAAGACGTAATTTTTCAACCTCTTCATTAATACTTAAATCCTTTTCAATATAAGTTCCAGTAGTAGCAATATAGGCTTCCGGTTGATAGTAATCATAATAACTGACAAAATACTCCACAGCGTTTTCCGGAAAGAATTCTTTAAATTCCATGAAAAGCTGTGCTGCCAGAGTTTTGTTATGTGCTAAAACCAGAGTTGGTTTTTGAACATTATTCACAACGTTGGCCACTGTGAACGTTTTACCGGATCCTGTCACCCCAAGTAAAGTTTGATATTTCTCACCGATTTCTATTCCTTCGGTAAGTTTCTCAATAGCCTGAGGTTGATCTCCGGTTGGTTTATATTCTGATTGAAGTTTGAAATTCATACATCAAATTTATGAAATAAAAAAGAGTCCTGAAGTGGACTCTTATAATAATTATCATTTTTTACCATTGTCAAAAGACATGGTCAGTGGAATTTTGAATACGGTGGCGACAGGCTGCCCGTTATTTGTGGCGGGAGTCCATTTAACATTCTGTGTTACAGTTTTTACTGTTCTTTCGGCTTCTTCGTTAAAAGTACTGTTATCTCCATTGGCGGTTATCTTCTGCACCGTACCATCACTGTTGATAGAGATGAAAACATTTGTCCTAACGAGGCCTTCATTTCCTTTAAAAATACTTCCGTTAAAATTTTTGGCCAGTCTGTTTCTGAACTCATTGATCCCTTGAGGGAAATCAGCCTGAACAAAAGAAGCAGATGGGGCTGGAGGAGGAGGTGTATCGGCGTTTTGATTGGTGTTTGTATTTTCTGATTTCGATCCTTGTATTGGTGATGGAGGTACAAGAACATCTTTATTGCGGGTAGTCTTTTTTGCAGCACTCTTAGTTGTAGGACGAATCGTATCTGAAATGTTCTTTTGATGATTTGTAATGTCCTTTTGTCCGTCTGTTTTTACTAATGATTCGGTGAGGGGTGTTTCATTAGATGTCTTTGTCTGGGTTGTAATACTTTCCGGGTTTGAGGTAGGATTGTACGCATATGTTTTTTGGACAAATAGCCCAAAAGCTGTGATCAATATAGGAATACTTGCTATTTTTTTTATTCCGATAAGTTTTGATTTTTTGGTGTTCATCATAATAAATCGTTTTTTGGTGTTGTTAAAATTAAATGGGTGGGTAAATGCCAGTCCCTGGTTATCTGTTATTTCTTTAATAATTAAGTTCTGATAATCCCTTATGCTGAAATTATGGTTTATTACGGCTTCATCTGCTAAGAATTCGTGGTTAGTAATCATTGCTCTTTTGTAAAAGTAAAGAGCAGGATTAAACCAGGTGAAGGCTTTTACAATTTCGATAAAAAGAAGATCCCAGGTATGTTTTTCGTCCAGATGACTTTTTTCATGGAGGAATATTCGTGGATCTATTTCATTGTTGCTCAGGTAATTTTCTCCCATGTAGATGGTGTTCCAAAAACTAAAGGGAGGCAGGTTAGCCTGGGTAATGACTATTCTATAATTCTGATAGTCTATTTTTTTCCTTTTAAACCTTTCAGTTGGAACATTGAAATCAATGCTTTTATTAAAAAAGCAAGAGTTATGCTGCCATAAACAATCCATATCACTGTCGCCCAATTAAAATTTTCCTGTTTTAATGAAAGATTCAGTGCCTGTTGTGTGCTTTCTTCAAAGACTAATTTGGAGTGATCTATTGGTTTAGGAAGTTCCGTTGTAATGGAAATAAACGGAACCAGGTAAGAGAATGCTAAAGAAAAAAGTAAGAAAAATCGGTTGAACCGGTACATTTTTTCTTTTTCTAAAAACAAATAGTACACTGTGATAAGTAATGAAGAACACAGAATTATTTTTAGGATAATAGAAAACATTTTTATTGTTTTATCTGTTGATCAATTATTTCGCGAAGTTCTTTCAGTTGCTTTTGAGACATTTTTGCATTGGATGTGAAGAACGAAGCAAATTGTGTCACTGAGCTATTAAAAAAACGGTCAATCATTGAAGTCATTTCTTCCTTGAAATAATCTCTCTTGGCTACTTTTGGGTAGTATTCACGGGAGTTTCCATAAAGTGTATAGCCTACCAGGTCTTTATTCTGCATTCTTTTAAGCAGGGTTGCTACGGTGGTAGCGGCTGGTTTGGGTTCCGGGTACAGGTCCAGAATGTCTTTCATGAAAACTTTTTCTTTATCCCAAAGAATTTCCATAAGGTCTTTTTCAGAATCTGTTAATTTTATTTCTTTCATGTTCTACTGATTAATATCTTGTTCTACAAATGTAGAATAAAAATTTTAACCAACAAATTTTTATGGCATTATTTTTCCATTCTTCTTTAATCACTAATCACAATACTATGAAATTCAATAACTTTTATGTATCCATTCTGAGTTTTTCTCTCATTCTTACTGCGTGTCAAAAGAATAATGCCAATGCTCAGCAAACAGGCAATGATGGCAGTGTGGAGACCGGAAAACCTAATACTAATTATAAGCCAGCCTTTGAAGGGCAAACCCGTATAAAGGCTGTAAAAACTACAACACCTTACAATGTTGAGGTCTTGAATAAAGACCTGGGACGGCCTTGGGGCATTATTAATTTACCCGATGGAAGATTTTTAATTACAGAAAAATCTGGTTTTATGAATGTTGTTTCACAAGATGGCAAGCAGGTGTCTAAAATTTCAGGATTTCCAAAAGTAGACTCAAAGGGTCAGGGAGGAATGCTTGATGTAGCACTCGATCCTGATTTTAAAAATAATAATATGATCTATTTTAGTTTTTCGGAGCCATTTGGAAAAGGAAACCTGACCTCAGTGGCTAAAGGGAAACTTTCAGGGGATTTAAAAACGATAACCGATGTAAAGATAATTTTCCGTGCAGAACCTTCTTATGATGGTGATAAACATTATGGAAGTCGATTGGCTTTTGATAAAGATGGAAATCTATTCGTCAGTACAGGAGAGAGATCGGATAAAGAAACAAGGGTATATGCTCAGAAAACAGATAATTACCTGGGTAAAATTCTTAAAATCACAAAAGATGGTAAGCCGGCTCCCGGAAATCCGTTTATTGGAAAGGCTGGATATAAGCCTGAAATATATGCTTATGGAGTAAGAAACCCTCAGGGAATGGCTATTGATCCTAATGGCAATCTTTGGGATGTGGAGATGGGTCCAAGAGGAGGGGATGAGATTAATTTTATTCAGCCGGGTAAAAATTATGGTTGGGGAGATGTTACTTACGGGATTGAATATTCAGGACAAAAAGTAGGGCAGGGAATTACTCAAAAAGAGGGTACGGAACAGCCTGTGTATTATTGGGATCCAGTTATTTCTCCAAGTGGGGTGACGTTCTATACCGGAAATATGGATGAATGGAAAGGAAATTTGATTATAGGATGCCTAAGTGGCGAACATATTAACAGGGTTGTAATGAAGGATAATAAAGTCGTAGGAGAAGAACGCCTGTTAGCAGATCAGAAAGAAAGGTTCAGGGATGTTCTTGATGGAATGGACGGAAACCTTTATGCAGTCACAGATAGTGGCAAACTGTATAAAATTTCTAAAAAATAAATAAAGAAGGCTTCTGAAATTTTCGGAAGCCTTCTTTTATCTGTTAAAATCTGAAGTTGAACCTGGCGAAAGCTTGTCTTCCTGCAAAGCCCATTTGTACCGGATCGAAAATTCCTCCGGATTCTGTGTTTCCATCAGAAACAGCAGCGGTTTGTAGTGTTGGGTATCTGTTAAAGAGGTTTTTGCTGCCTATTGTTAAGCTGACGCTTTTTGAGAAATCATAACCGAAAGATAAATCGGTGGTTACTCTTGCGTTATAGGTTTGATAATCAGTAGGTCCATTATATCCAATCAGAGTAACCTTATCAAATCTCACCAGCTGTACATTAGCATTGAACCTTGAAAGTCTGTAGTTCAAGCTTAAATTGATTTTTGTCTTAGGGGCTGATGCTAAAATAAATGCACGCTCTCTTGCGCTTAAGTAAATATCTTCTTTGCCCTTTAGTTGATCTGAAGCATTAACGGAAGTGATTTCCATTTCATTATAGTTTCCGGCTAAGGTGGCTGTTAATTTACCACTGCCAATAGTTTCGTTGTAGCTTAATATTACATCTACTCCTTTTGTTCTCGTATCTATGGCATTAGAAAAGAACTGTGCCTGATCGATATAGGGGTATCTTTCCTGGGCTTCCAAAGGTAAGTCTTCTCTCGAAAAGTTTCCGGTTAATACAATTCTGTTTTTTACATTGATATAGTATCCATCGACTGTTGCGGTGAATTTTCCGGTATTAAAAGTAAACCCGACACTTCCGTTTAGTGAAGTTTCCTCCTTCAATTGCGAAATACCTGCAAGCTTGGCAAGGTCACTGTCGTTTGAGGCTAATTGAATCGTTACCAGATTGCCTCCCTGGAAATTAGTGAATTGTAAGGCGTAATATTTTTGGGCTAAGGAAGGGGCTCTGAAACCTGTAGAAACAGAACCTCGCAAGGCGAATTGAGGCGTGATGGCATATCTTGTTGCGAATTTTCCGTTAATAGTGCTGCCGAAATCACTGTAGTTTTCAAACCTTCCTGCAAGACTTATCATCCATTTTTTAGTGATATCCAGCTCGGTATCCACATAAGCAGCAAAATTGTTTCTGCTTTTATTCAGATTGATAGAATATCCGGGAAACCCTTGTGAGCCGCCTGGCCGGTAGCGGACGGGATCAGATCCCGGGACAGCCACCAATAGATTTTTTGGTGTATCAGGAGTTACAACATTTCCGTTGATGTCATACATGGCGTAAGATGCTTCTTGTCCTCTAATGATGTCAAATTTCTCATACCTGAATTCAGACCCGAAGGCAATATTTAAACCTTCTAATACATCAAATTGTTTGGTAGCATTAAAACCTGTGGTGTTTTGCAGAAGAGAATGGCCTCCGGCATTAAAGCTGGTGGGAGATCTTACCCCCAAAGTGGCATTGATGGTATTATCGATTTGATAGGTGAATCTATTGCTTCCAAAAGCATTATAAAAATCAACATCCCATCCTGCTACTTTGAATTTTAATCCATTATCAAACGTAAAATCCGTAATGTTGGTATTCTGGATAGGATTGAAACCGTTAGGGTATACTTCCGGAACGTTTCCATCTGCATCGGCTTGCCTGGTCCATGCATTAGCATTGGTACTTCTTTGGGAAAATCCAGGATGTGAGTAGAATTTTAAATTATCAGATAAGGGAACTTCAATATTTCCAAAGAAATAAACATTTTGCGATTTTGCATCACCAAAGCGTTGCCTTGGAGCTTCATTTGGAGCTTTATAAATTTCTGGATTTGCATTCCTGATGGAAAAGTCCTTATTCACAAATTCGGCTGTAAAGTTGGCAAAACCTCCCTGAGATCCGATTTTTGTTCCGTAATTACCATTGAAATTAAAAGTCATCCCATCCACCTTATGATCGGATACAACATCATTGTTGCCAGGGCTTTTAAATAGATTCATGCCGTAAAAAGCATTGCCTTCAAATCCTTTATCCCGGTCATTTAAGATAACGTTGATAACACCCGCAATGGCATCAGAGCCATATTGAGCGGCGGCTCCGTCCCGAAGTACTTCTATTCTTTTGATGGCTCCAATCGGAATGGTGTTCATATCATATCCTGTATTTCCTCTTCCTTTTGTACCGAAAAGATTAACAAGTGAAGATTGGTGATATCGCTTGCCATTCAGTAAAAGTAAAGTCTGATCCGGACCAAGCCCCCTTAAAGTGGCGGGGTCTACCGCATCAGCTCCATCAGAGCCGGATTGTTTGTTGGAATTGAATGAAGGTGCTGCAAACTGTAAAAGCTGATTGACTTCTATTTGCCCGGTTGATTGGCTTACCTGTTTAATATCAATAACATCTATAGGTACCGGAGTGTTAACAACAGTTCTTTTTTTGTTCCTGCTTCCTGTAATTGCAATTTCTTCAATTTTAGCTTCCTTAGAAATGGTGTCGCTGACCTGCTGCGAATATAATGCTGCAGTGGTGCCAAGAAACAGGGCACTTAAGTATTTAATTTTCATATGTATCAAGTTTCTGTGATTGGTAATTTCATCAAAAGTATTGAGTTTTGATTTTAAATCATCAGTAAAAATTGCGATTGTTTGAAAATTATAATGTAAAAATGATGTAATGCATAAATTAGTGAAAAATATTAATTGAATACTTAAAATTAGTTAAAACTCAATAGTTGTATTGTGGTTTAGTGTTTTTTTTCAATTAAAATTAATTTTATTCACAAGTGTAAATAAAAAACCGAGATGATCATCTCGGTTTTAATTTTATGCTTCTTCCAATTGTACGGTAAAATGTCTCAGGAGATCGGGCTCCCATGTAATTTTGTACCCTTTGGCAATTTCATCACGTCTTTCATAAACATTCTTTATGGCAGCAGCGATATAATCCATATGGTTATTGGTGTAGGTTCTTCTTGGGATAGCCAGGCGGACCAACTCTAATTTTGGATAACGATTTTGCCTGGTTTCCGGATCCCGGTCAGCCAGTAACGTTCCGATTTCAACAGTTCTGATACCTGCCTCTTTATAAATTTCAAGCCCTAAGGTCTGTGCCGGATATTCTTCACGAGCCACTTTAGGAAGAAAGTTTAAAGAATCAATAAAAACAGCATGACCTCCAATTGGTTTCTGAACAGGAATTCCGTATTCTATCAGCTTGTTTCCAAGGTATTCTACCTGTGAAATCCTACTTTCCAAATAAGCAAATTCTGTTGCTTCATCAAGTCCTACTGCTAATGCGGCCATATCTCTTCCGGCCATACCTCCATAAGTAATGAATCCTTCGTAGATAATCGTGAAGTTGGATGCTTTTCTGAAAATCTCCTCGCTGTTTAAAGCAATAAATCCTCCGATATTCACCAGCCCGTCCTTTTTGGAGCTCATGGTCATACCATCTCCGTAAGAGAAAATCTCTTTACAGATTTCTTTGATGCTTCTGTTTTCCTGTCCCTTTTCTCTCTTTTTAATAAAATATGCATTTTCAGCAAACCTTGCAGAATCAAAGAAAACAGGAATTCCATATTGATTGGAAAGTGCTCTTACTGCTTTCATGTTTTCAAGAGAAACAGGTTGCCCTCCTGAAGAGTTACAGGTAATGGTAATTAAACAGAAGGGTATTTTTTCTTTAGGATGGCTTTTATAGACCTCTTCAAGTTTTTTAAGGTCAATATTTCCTTTGAACGGATGAAGATCATTGATGTCAAAAGCTTCATCTACAGTACAGTCAATAGCATGTGCTTTTCTGAACTCAATGTGTCCTTTTGTGGTGTCGAAATGTGAATTTCCGGGAACGACATCGCCGTCTTTTACAAGTACGGAAAACAAAACGTTTTCAGCAGCTCTTCCCTGGTGAGTAGGTAGGAGATAAGTAAATCCTGTAATATTTTTTACAGCGGTATGCAGCTGATCAAATGATCGGGAACCGGCATAGCTTTCATCTCCGGTCATCAATGCGCCCCACTGTCTGTCAGACATTGCTCCTGTTCCTGAGTCGGTAAGCAGGTCGATAAAAACCTGTGAAGATTTTAAATTAAATAAATTATAGTTCGCATCCTTAAGCCATTGCTCTCTTTCTTCTCTTGTTGACTGGCGAATTTCTTCAACCATTTTAATGCGGAAAGGTTCCGCGTACGGTAAATTCATGAGTTATATTTATTAGATTGTTTGTAAGAAAATTTTTTTGAAATTAAATTTCAATTCATCAAGTATATTTAAATAAGTAGTAGAATCTACTCAGGAGCTTTAAATATATTGTCGTCAGAGTGGAAGCCTGCTACACCACCGCTTACAGCAAATTTCATTGCAGAAGCAGCGGTCATTCCCACTACAGGTTTGATGTTTTTTTCTTCTGTAACAATTACCCATCCGGAAATAGCGTACGAATGCGGGAGGTAAACAGCTACGCAGTTATCCTTCTCCACGTCGGACATTTCTCTCTGGGTTAAAAAACCAATTCTCCAGATTTCCGGATTGGCGTTTGTTTTTACCCAGACAGGATCATTGAATTTTTTCTTATCTCCTACAAATGAAGACATGACGTCTTTGGTAGGAGTGTAAATATGTTTTACTCCGGGTGTTTTCTCTAATAGACTGTCCATCGTGTCGAAAAAGAATTTCCCTACAACAAATTTGTTTCCCAGATACCCTAAAAGGGCAGTAATTAAAATAGTCGATACAAAAACCAATCCCGGAATTTCTCTGGCAACTGAAGGAATGATATTATCTATAGAAGAAACGATATACCATATTACAAAAATTGTAAGTCCGATAGGGCCGATAATTACCAATCCCTGAAAGAAATTTTTCAGGAAGAAATTCGCAATGTTTTCGAAAGACAGTTTTTTCAAGGGAGGATGTGTTTTGTTGCTGATGGTTTAACCGTGTATTGTTTCTTTATTTCCGTAAGACTTGATGATATTGGCTTCATAGCTCAGCCATTCTTCCCAACGTTTATTAACCTTTTCAGGATCTCCAAGCTGTCTTGCAAAGCCTATAAATGTTGTATAATGGTTGGCTTCAGAAATCATGAGTTCTTTGTAAAATACTTTTAGTTCTTCATCTTTAATATTTTCGGTAAGCACTTTAAACCGTTCACAACTTCTTGCTTCAATCATTGCTGCAAAAAGCATTTTATCTACAACAAGATCTTCTCTGCTCCCCTGAATGATAAATTTAGCGAGCTCATTAACATAATCATCTTTTCGGGCTCTTCCGAAAGTATATCCTCTTCTTTTTATAATCTCATGAACCTGATTGAAATGGTCAAGCTCTTCCTGCGCAATAGCGAGAAGTTCGGTAACGATTTCAGCATATTCCGGAAGCATTGTGATCAGAGAAATGGCATTAGTAGCTGCTTTCTGCTCACACCATGCATGGTCCGTTAAAATTTCTTCAATGTTTCCTTCTGCAATATTTGCCCACCTTGGATCGGTAGGAAGTTTCAACTTAAACATGATATAAACTTTTTGTAAATTTAAAATAAATTGCGATAAGAAATCCTGTTTTATTCCAGTTATTTACGAAGCTGTCTTTCTTCGTAAAAATTCCAGAACATTCCACCCCAGACGGTCTGTTTTCTTTAATACTTCTGCAATGATAATTGCTAGAATAATATTAATACAATAGATCAGAATCATTAAAACCCACCATGGCATCTTTTCATTCAGCGAAACGACAATGAAATAAACAAGTGATGAACTTATTCCCTGGGCAAAATAAAAAAAGATCGCATTTCTGCCAATATAAGTAATGAGATTTTCCCGGGTGATTTTTAATCTGTTATAGAATACGAATAGCGTAACCAGTGAAAACAGAGTCCATATAATGTATGGAATTTTTGGAGGGAATTTGTTTTTATTGATTTTGTAGAATATTTCATTTCCATAATACCAGAACATCCACATCAGCAGACCTGCTACAATAGTATAAAGAACAGGAATTATTTTGGTTGGAATTTTCTTGCCTCTCATTCTGTTGGCGATTAAGAAAATAGCAAGATAAAATGCTACATAACCTACCTGTCCTGTCGGGTATAGCCCGGGGAAAATGTTAAAGATCAGTGTTAAAGCAATGCATAATCCGATAAACCAATTGATGTGTCTTGGGAAAAAACGTAAGATTAAAACTCCGAAAACAGTCAAAATGAAATACACCTTTAAATACCAGAAGCTTCCCATAACGACGGGAAATGTATCTGCATTAGTGTATTGATGTAAATACCAGTTGCCGAGATTCTGCCACTGAGGTTCTGTTGAAATGCTTGTTGCTGCATATTTTGAACCGAATGTTGAATAAAAATTTTGCAGCCATTCAAGAGAGAAGAAACTTAATCCGAAAATTTTAAAAAAGTAATCCAGGAAAAACAGGAGTGTTACAAAAATCATGTAGGTAATTTGCAGTTTCAGCAGCCTGTAGAATGTTTTTTCAATATTAGACCCGGAAGTAATTCCGCTTAAAGCATAAAATAAAGCAACATCGAAAACCAGAGAAAATACCCTGACTTCTGTAGGAATGTAAAATTGCCCCGACCAAAAAGCGGTATGGATGAATATAATGGAGAGTGTTGCCAGCCCTTTTGCAAAATCAATATAGAGGTCCCTGTTCATTATGAATGATTGATAAAAGTCAAAAGTAAATAATTAATTCCTTGAAATAAACAAAAAAAGAGGCAAACAGTGTTTACCTCTTCTCTAAATATGTAAAAAATGAATGTTATAATTTTTTGAATTCCTCAGCAGAGATTTCTCCGGACTGAATTTTTCTCAACTCATCCATATATTTGCTCATATAAGCATCGATTTCTGGATTTCTTGAGTTTTTCCCCATTTTATAAGTGCCATTAAGTACACCCTGATAATAATAGAAGAAATTGTAATCAAAGTCAGCTGCTGAAAGGCTGTATTCTCCTAAAAGGAAACCTAAACGAACTGCAGATCTTCTTTGCGGAGGCGTCCCGTGGTGATTAGGGCTGGATGTTTGATTGTCTCCGATACTTTGTGCGAATTCATAAGCTGAAGCGATTTCTGCAAAGCTTGTTTTGTTGTATCCGTTAGGTCTTCTTAAATAGTAGCCAGCAAAACCGTCAGCTTCCAATTCATTAGGTCTTGCTGTTGATTCGTTAACTGAAGGTAGGTTGAAGATGTACTGTAACTGATGACCATATTCATGAGCTAAGATCATGGCATTTACAATATCTCCCCCTTTGTTTTTTGCATCATAATAGATTGCATACCCGTAATAGATTTTTCCGGTAGAGTAAGAGATTGCATTGTAAGTTGAATTAAAATTGGATGGATCATTAACAAATCGTAAAGTTGGATTGCTTCTTCCCCACATGCTTGCAATTTTTGTCATTTGACCGTTCATGAAATTGGTGTCTGTGGAATTTTGAAGTCCGGTCATTAAAACGGATGATGAACTCCAGTACTGATCTACGTAGTAGCAGATTTTTTCGAGTTCTCCGGGTTGTTCAATTTTGGCATTTTCCGTTGTCGAATTTGGCAAGACATTGTCCTCCATTTTGTCATCGTTACAAGCTGTTAATGAGAATACAGCCATTGCTCCTGCTAAAAAGCAGAACTTAAAGTTTCTTTTCATATAAAATATTTTTTTTGGTGAAAACGAAGTTATAAAATAATTTATTATATATTGATATATTAATAGTTAAAATTATTCATTAGGTTGTGAAATGACATTGTTGAGAAAAAACATTGGTTTGATTGTAAGGTAATTAGAAAATAATTCTTATATTTGCACCTCGAAATAACTAAAAATTTATAAACAATGTTTGCAATTGTAGAAATAGCAGGGCTTCAATATAAAGTTGAGCAAGACCAGAAGTTGTTTGTAAACCGTTTAAAAGGAGATAAAGGAGCGAAAGTTTCTTTTGATAAAGTTCTTCTTACTGTAAACGGTACAATCACTGTTGGCGCCCCAGCTGTAAGCGGGATCACTGTAGATGCAGAGATCTTAGACCATGTTAAAGCTGATAAAGTAATCGTTTTCAAAAAGAAAAGAAGAAAAGGTTACAAAGTTAAAAACGGTCACAGACAATCTTTAACTCAGATTCAAATTACAGGAATTACTGGATTTGATGGTGGAGCAAAAAAGACTGCTAAAAAAGAAACTGTAAAGGCTGAAGTTCTTTCAGACAACGCAACTGTTAACTTTAGTGAAGATCATGAATTGAACTATCACTTAAAGAAAAACAATTTGTCTCAGTCTAAAGAAAACAGAGAAACTTTAATTACTTTAGGTAAAGCTGTTAAAGTTGAATTAGAGAAAAAAGTTCTTACTCATGAAGAAGTAGATGCTGCTATCATTAAGAACATTGATCAATTTAAAGCACTTAATAAATAATAATAATCTACAAACAAAATGGCACACAAGAAAGGAGTCGGTAGTTCCAAGAACGGTAGAGAATCTCACTCTAAGAGATTAGGTGTAAAGATTTTCGGTGGACAAGAAGCTATTGCCGGTAATATTATTATCAGACAAAGAGGTACTCAACACCACCCAGGTGAAAACGTGGGAATGGGTAAAGACCACACTTTGTTTGCATTAGTAGACGGTAAAGTAGTTTTCAGAAAGAAAGCAAATAACAGATCTTTCGTATCTGTAGAACCTAACGCATAATTTAAGCGTTTTATAAAAAATAAAAAGCCTCAACAACGTTGAGGCTTTTTTGTTGTGCTTACTCTAATGAGATTATTAGGTATTGCGGAATCCCTTTTATTTATTAATTATAATCTGAGTTTGGAAGAGAGCCGGAAGTCAGATTTGGTAAAGAAATAGATTTCAGATATGATTTATCTGGAATTTGAAAAGGATGGTTTTAGCCACGAATGTACGAATAGCATAATGGAGTGTTTTATAATTACGAACACAGGAATGAGAGTTCGGAGAAATAAAAGGAAACTTTTCTTAAAAGCCTACCTGGAAGCCAGCCTTTACCCCAAAAGTGGAAATATCAGGTCTGTTGAGGTAGTTGCCTCTCCAGTTGAAATCTACCCTGAAAATTCTCAGGTTTCCAAATCCAATGTTTTCAATTCCAAAACCGTATTCATAGTAGATATGATCACTTGGTGCAGAATATTTAAAACCTTCCACGTTAATGTCTTTGGATGCATTGCTTAATGTTCCGTAAGCACTTCTTATGAAAGCAACTTCCCTTAGCTTAAGCTTTTTAATCAGTGGAATATAAGAAAGGATTTTACCATTAAAATGGTGTTCCAGGTGTAGGGTAGTATAAGTGTCGGCAACAAACTCATAATAATTAAGTTGGGAAAACGTATTGGCTACAAGGCCGTAAGACTGGTTACCCGGAATTACATTTTGTAATGCAAGCGGAACAGTATTGAAGTTTTTCCCTGCTTCAAAATTAATTAATGTTTTTCCCCAGCTACCAATTAATACAGGCTTATAAAATAAGAACTGTAGTTTGTTATAATTAAAATCCGCATTGAAGACACCTTCAAGCCCTCTCGTATATTTTAAAACAATAGTTGGAGCAAGTGTTCCATGCTCGTGACGGTCGACCCCTGTTTGTGAGAATTTCGCTCCTGGTCTGGCAATTAAACTGATTGTTATGTGAGAATCATTGACTGTTTTTCTCAATTCACCGTTTCGGTAGTACATTAAATTAAACCCTCCAGGGTTGGCGGACTTAATGCTTTGCATAGTTCCATCAATCCTGACCTGAAAATTTTTCCAGGGTTCTATTGCAGTGAAAATATTGGTTTGGTTTACAGAGCTTAATGAAGCGTTATCTCCTCTTGCAAATACAGCAGAAGAAGCGAATGAACGTGCCATAATTCCATCATCGGTAGTTAACTGAACTCCCAGCTGCATAATGTCTCTTCTGGTTCCTGCTCCAATCATAAACCGGTTTACCCGGTTGAACATATATCTGGCTTCTACACCATATTTTAACTGCTGGTCTTTAAAACCATAGGCGGTGTAGAACTGTACTCTCCATGGGTCATTTTGAGTAAAATAAGTCCTTGCTCCTAAGCGTATTCTATTTCCTTCTATGTCATTTACTCCATAAATGGAAAAAATAGGGCCTAAATCGATCCCCCTTGTGATGTTGTAATATCGTGAACCAAGAGTTTCATAGAGTTTTACAATTCGATTGAATTTTGGCACCTTTTGGAGCTTGTCAAGCATGTCATATACTCCCTGTTCCGATTTGGATAATGAGTCGGGTCTTGCTTTTATCCAGTAAGCATCATCCTTATCTACAAATTTATTATCATATTCCTCCTCCTTTCGGGTGAATACTGAAGCTTCAAGAGGTTTGTTAAATTGATATTCGGAATAATCAACACTTCTTTTGGCTATAATACTCTTGGCTGTTTTCCTCTTGGAAAAGGGAGTAATCTCAACTTCTGTCACGAACTTTTTTGGGAGGAAGGTGTTCTCATCCGGATTATCATATTCCAGTTCTGTAGAAATTCCATTGACAAAGTTAACGTTCATTTTTTGCGTTGACTTCAAGGTTGCTCCCAGTACTGCATACGTATCCGTATCTATATAAAGATATCCCTGAAATGCCAGGATATCGGTTCTTTTAGGCTGGTATCTTATTTTATACGCATTTTCTCCACGCATAGAGATCGTGTCGATTAGATTGTAGTCATAAGTACTGAATCCGTCCGTTCCTACCGGACTTGGAAAGCCAATGTCAAAATAATTAAGGGTGTTATCATAAATATTGATATCCCGGTAAAGGTTTTTTGCCGTTAATGTTACGATTTGATTGTCTTGAAATCCTGAAGTTTTTTGGGCAATTAAAAGCCTTTTCGTCTTTTTTGAAGGTTTGTTTTCTCCATAATTCTGATAAACGGCTTCATTTAAGAAAATGGGAAGTGCCATTTTACCGCTGGCTGTTGAATCTGCATAATCAAAGATAAAGTCGAGCTTATTAAAGATTTTTTTCTTCATAAAAGCGCTATCCAGATTATTGGCATCAAACTCAATTTTTTCGTATTCCTTATAAGTATAAGTATTGAATTTGCCTAACCCGTTATTTCTCTTTCTTTTCCATACTTCCTGCATAATAGCATATGCGGGATTCTCTTTTTTATTTTTGTATTTTGTTTTTTCGTTATGAATAACAACTTCCTGAATAGTTTCTACCTTTTCCTGCGACAGCTTCACAAAGATATTGCTGGCACTTTCAGGGGTTACGTCAATAGTTTGTAATGCGTAGCTTTTTCTTAAGAATTTGAGCTTGTAAATAATGCTGTCCGACTGAACGCTAAATGCTCCGGTAGTCGTGGTTAAAAAAGGCTGATTGCTATCGTTTATGAAAATATCAACTCCTGTAATTTCTTTGTTGGTCTTTGCGTCAACAATTCTTCCATTTGCTGTAT
Source organism: Chryseobacterium piperi (assembly GCF_002285635.2). NCBI lineage: Bacteria > Pseudomonadati > Bacteroidota > Flavobacteriia > Flavobacteriales > Weeksellaceae > Chryseobacterium > Chryseobacterium piperi. Next base: position 3,412,731 of record NZ_CP023049.2, read on the forward strand.
TTTGTGCATAGATAATGCCTGAAAATAAAAGAAAAATTAAGAGGGAGTGGTATTTGTGGTTAATTAACATTAGTTATTTCTATCAAGCATTTAGCATAAACAAAAAGCATGCTGTTTATTTAAACGAATTAAAATTCAAAAAATTTTGTGTGTGGATATAAAAGTGCAAATGTAGCAAAAAAACAGCACGTAAGTATGATAGCAGGGAAGTTGTGAATTGATTCCTGGATAATAAAATCCGTCTTAGCATAGTATATTGAGTGTGAAGATAAATCAACCGTTGAATAGTTTATTTCTTTTGATTGTTTTCCCTTGTCTCAGTTTTAATGCGTGATAAAATGTTGGGACATCATTAGTCCATTTTTTTAGGATTAAGATAATAGCAATAATTTCAATCCGGGTTAATAGGCCTACCCAGAAGCAGAGATTGAACAGTAGGATTGACTCACATTGCAGAATAATCTGAATAAGTGTTGCAAAAAGAATTAAAGTCCAAATTTTTGCACCTATTGAATGAGTGGCAATTTCTTTTTTAAACTTTAAGAAACTAGTTAAATAAGTTAAAGCTTCAAAAGCAATGAGTATGATCAGTTTGTACATGTTGGCTTTAAAAAAAGTTGGACACTGAATGTAGGTTGCTACAATAACTGAGATAAAAAAGATTTGATCAACTGTAGAATCCAGTCTTCGAAGCTTTTGAGTGGATATATTGAGTTGTCGTGCTATAATACCATCAAAGATATCGGTCAGTAAACCAATTGATAAAAGAATAACGATGATGGTTTGATAATGGTCAATTTGTATAAGGCTTAAATAAATGATCACTAATCCAATAATGAACCTGAAGAGAATTAATAGGGTTGGGATTTTATTCTTCATAAATTTTAGAAAACAATTTTAAAATTCATTAATTGGAAAGATTATTTTGAAAGCTAAATAATACGGAATATTTAATTAAAATGAAAAAGACCTACATTTCTGTAAGTCTTTTTGCTCCTCCTGCTGGGCTCGAACCAGCGACCCTCTGATTAACAGTCAGATGCTCTAACCAACTGAGCTAAGGAGGAATTTTCCTTTGTTTTAAGTGCTGCAAATATAATATGAATATTGATATGAAGCAAATTTTACCTTCAATTATCGATGGTTTTAAACTAAATAGATTGAATTTCAATAAGAAATATTTCGCTTGTCTTTTTATGAAGTCTGATAATCTTAAAATAAATGTCAGGAATATAGCTTTCTAAGCAAAATATATACAACAAAAAAGACTTACATTGCTGTAAGTCCTGTTTTTTATTTCTTTAAATCTTTAAGTATTTCCTGAATGGCCCGTTCAAGCTGAGGGTCATTATCCTGTTGCCGGTCTATAAAGGTGTTTTTAACATAGATATCTGGTTTTACGCCAGTTTTTTCAAGGTTCTGCCCATCCAGGGTATACGTTCCCCATGAAGGAAGTCTATAAGAAGAATTGTCTACAAGGCTTTTTCCGGAAGTGAAGATGATCCAGCGATAAGTATCCTGCCCGATAATTTTTCCGAGTTTCAAAGCTTTGAAACCTGCAGCTGTCATTTCAGCATCACTTAATGAAGCTTCATTAATCAGTAAAACAATCGGCTTTGCTGAAGGTGCAAAATTGGGCTGGGTAGTCATTTTCCCTTCACGGTATTTCCATTGCAAATAAGGTTTTTGAGCAAGGAAATTTAACACCTTATCGTGTACATTTCCTCCTGTATTGTATCGAAGGTCGAGAATAACAGCATCCTTTTGGTTTTCTTGTTCCACCATATCTAACAGGAAGCGATCCAGTTCATCAACAGACATGTTTTTCATGTATGAATAAGCAATGCGGTTGTTGCTCAGCTGATTAACACGCTGGCGATTGTTGAATATCCAATCGTCATACAATAATCCTTTTAGCTCTCCATTTGAAATCGGATGTACTTTGGTTGTTACATCCTTACCATTGCGGTTGAACGTAAGGATAAGCTCATCTTGTTTTTTAGGACTCGTAAAATAAGCTTCGCGATTTTCATGAATGTCAATATTTTTTCCATTTACAGCAGTCAATTGGTCTCCGGGTTTTATATCAACACCAGAGCGGAATGCCGGAGATTTTCTCACAATACTTTCTACGATGTAGGGCTGGTCTTTTTTAAAGATGATTCCGGTTTCATTTGTAAAATAATTAAGGTATCGGGCCTCTTCTTTTCCGGTTGAAGAAAATCCGATATGAGATGAATTAAGTTCTCCTAAAAGATCATTGAGTAAAATTCGCAGATCGTTTCTGTTATTTACGTACGGAAGATATTGGGCATACTGTTCCTTTTTTGCTTTCCAGTTAATCCCATGGAATTTTTCATCATAAAAGTTTTCTTCAACACCCGTCCAGGTTTCATCATACATCTGAGTGAATTCGGATGCCAGGTTTTTATTAAAAGTATACTGAATATTTATTTTTTCGGGTTTTAAAGCAGCCAGGGTCATTTTATAAATGTTACCTTCTATTAATGCAAAAAGAGACTTGTCATTTTTGATGATGTTGTTCGCTGCCTTATCGAAAACCTTTTCTGATTTCGCCGGTTCAAAATCGGTGAAAACTTTTTTGAACAATTGTTTCTTTCCGTTATCCTGATTGGAATTAAAGAATAAGATTTCTTTCTTGTCGTCCAAAACAACAACTGGGTCGTCCTGATACCCATATCTTTCGGTAACCAATTCGATTCTTTCCAGAGTATTCTCAGGATTGATTTTCAACTCTTTTATAACGGGCTCTTTCTCTTCCTTTTTCTCCTTGCTTTCTTCTTTTTTATCTTTTTTGCCTGTGCTATCCTTTGCTGTTTCAGCAGGTTTTGTTTCTTCAGTAAAGAGTTTGTCGAATTTTTCAGATTTGTAAGGTTCATCAAACCAGTCCAGAGCCATTCTGTAAATGTTGGATTTCTGCATACCTAAAGGATAGGAGGGGCTGGTCCTGTCGCTGGTAAAATAAATATATTTACCATTGGGCGACCAGAAGGGATCTTCCTCTGAAACACCAGTATTGGTAAGGTTGATGGTCTTATTTTTTCCAATATTGTAGATGAGGATATCCAGTTCGAAATTTCTTTTTGCAGAGAATAATACATATTCATTATTGGGAGAAAAAGAAGGTTTCGAATTTTGAAATGCCCAGATTTCATCTTTGACAATAGTAGTGGAGCCAAAGTTTTTTAAATCCATTAACCTTACCTCGTCACGACCACTCAAATAAACCGCTTTTGAGAGGTCATTATTAAGGGTTACGTTACGATTATTACGTAAATCAGTTGTTAATTGTTTGGCCTGGCCTTTTCCATCTGCCGGAGTGCTAAACCAGTTTTGATAGCCTTTGTAAGTCTGATTAAAAAGTAATGTACGGTTGTCCTTCAGCCATTTTACTTCCATTACACGCTCTTTTCCATCAGTGACTTGCTGTGTAAATTTTCCTTCAATATCTGAAACAAACAGAACACCACGGCTTACGAAGGCCATTTTTTTACCGTCTGGCGAAACATCATAATAAGAAATAGTATTCTCTATGTTGAAATTTTGTTCTTTTTCCAGTGTCTTATTTGTATTCAAGCTTATGTTCAGAGCTTTTGTGTTTTTTGTAGCAACATCATAAATGTAAAGTTGATAATCCTTTTCAAATATGACTTTAGATCCGTTTGCTGAAACAAAAGGTTTTTTGATAGAGGTCTCAAACTGAGTTAATGCAGTCTTTTTACCATTTTTAAGTTGATAAAGATTATATTCAGCATTATTTTCATCGGAAATAAAGTAAACAACACCATTTTTATCCACGCTTGGATTAAAATCTTTTCCTTCGTAGTTGGTGTACTGCTTGAAAGCGTTGTTTTTGGGATTGTATCCTAAAATATCGGGATTGTTTTCTCCTTTGTAGCGTTTGCGGTGCGTTTGATTGGCGCTTTCCGATGAGCTTGTGAAAAGATACTCTCCATTGGGAGTCTCCGCTAGGCCATTCGTGTTATTAAAGTAATTGTTGAAAAGCTTTTGAGGTGTTTTTCCTTCTACTGTAGTTTTGAAACTGCCAAAATTGTTATTTCTGTTTGAGGTAAAATAAATTGTTTTGCTATCCCATGCCCAGTTTTCCATATCGTCTTTTCCTGTATGAAAAGTAAGTTGTTTAATGGTTCCTCCTTCAGCAGGCATTACGTAAACATCATAATTTCCATATTGGTTGGAGCTGAATGCGAGCCATTTTCCATCTGGAGAAATACGAGGATTGATTTCTTCTCCGTCCAGAGCTGTGATTCTTGAAGCAGTTCCACCATTTGAATCTACTTTCCAGATGTCTCCATCATAAGCAAAATAAGCAGTTTTTCCATCTGGGCTCAATGATGGGCTTGATAAAAAATAAGATTTTTCCTGAGCTGAAATTTGAATAATAGCAAAAGCTGCTAATAAAGAGATAAAGGTTTTTTTCATGAGATAATTAGATATTCCTTGAGATACATAGTGATGGTTTGCGCTGCAAATATTATCTATTGTATCATTTAATAATAAGTTACAAATATCTAATTTTTTAGGGATATCAGTGCTTTTTATACAATTTAAATTCAATGCACATGAAAAATATAAAACAAAAAAAGACTTACATTTCTGTAAGTCTTTTTGGCTCCTCCTGCTGGGCTCGAACCAGCGACCCTCTGATTAACAGTCAGATGCTCTAACCAACTGAGCTAAGGAGGAATGTCCTTTGTTTTTAAGTGGTGCAAATATAGGACGAATATTTATACCAGACAAATTTTTCTTTTGAAAATTTAAAAAATCTTATAATTTCCCGGTAAATATTTTGAAGATATCACTTCCGAAAATCAGTAACATTAAGCCTAACAGGAAGATAACACCAATCATCTGTGCATTTTCCAATACTTTTTGAGGAACTGGTTTCCCGAAAATAATCTCATATAATGTAAACAAAACGTGACCACCATCTAATCCCGGAATAGGAATAAGGTTCAGGAATGCCAGCCAGATAGAGAACATTGCCGTGAAGCTCCAGAATGCTGGCCAGTTGATGGCAAAGCTTCCGTTAGCATCTTTGTCTACAGGCATTGATTTTACAATTGCGATAGGTCCACCAACATTTTTATATCCCTGAATTTTGGAATTAAACATGATTTTAAACTGCTTTACCTGCATTGTTAAAGCCTCGATTGTTCTTCCAAGTCCTCTTGGAATAGATTCTCCGAAAGAATATTTTTTATTCGTAATCAGGTTTCCAAGATCTTTCGTATTGATCTGAACTCCCAATTTCCCGTTTTTGTCAACAGGAACAGATAAAGTCTGAGCTGCTCCGTTTCGTAAAACTTCAAGCTCAACCGTTTTTCCTTTATTTTGGTCCAATGCAGAACTTACTTCATCAAAAAACTGAGTTTTCTTACCATTGATTCCTATTACTTTATCTCCAACGGCTAATCCAGATGTTTTAGAAGTAGGTGTAGCCAAAGAGTCAATAACCATTGGAATCCTTGGGGTAATATACATTTTTGCCTCTCTTTGCTTAATAACATCTGCAACGCCTGATTCATCTATAGGAAAAGTGATTTCTTTTCCATCTCTTAATACAGTTACGTCGTTACTAAAAAGAATATTGATTGCTGTATTTTCTAGTCTTTCAACCGGTTTTCCATCAATGCTGATGATTTTATCACCATTCTGGAAACCCATTTTTTTACCGGCGTCGCTTACACCGATTCCGTTATTGAATTTATTAAGGTCAGTATACGTTTCTCCATTAAAGAAAGATAGTCCACTGTAGATTAGCCATGCTAAAAAAAAGTTTACGGTAACCCCTCCAAGCATAATGATTAATCTCTGCCAAGCTGGTTTTGCTCTGAATTCCCATGGCTGAGCGGGTTGCTTTAATTGCTCTGTATCCATACTTTCATCCACCATTCCCGCAATTTTTACATAACCACCGAAAGGAAGCCATCCAATACCGTATTCAGTCTCACCGATTTTCTTTTTTGCAATAGAAAACCATGGATCAAAAAACAAATAAAACTTTTCTACTTTCGTTTTAAAATATTTTGCCGGTAAAAAATGACCGAGTTCATGAAGGATAACTAAGATAGATATGCTTAATATGAATTGAAAGAGTTTGATTGCTAATTCCATTAATATGTTTTAGATTTTAATTTGCAAAGGTAACAATTATCAAAACTATGCCAAATAAAAAAGCTCCTCATATAGAGAAGCTTTGTCATATAATAGTGGTATTTCTATAAATTAACAGAAACACCTAGGCTGCCATTGTTTCCTACTTCTGCAAACACTCCAATTCTCTCTGTGAAAAAGTACCGGGCTCCAATGTGAGCTCCGATTCCAAAATCTTTACCGACAACTCCCAGGTCTACACCAGGATAGATGTCTAGCTTTTCAGGAAGTTGTAAAGCTTCCTTCAGGTGAAAGTTTAATCTTCCGAAAATAAATACCTTATTATCATTGTTATTGTTTTTGTAGCCACTGAAATACCCGTTGAGTCCTGCTCCTACAGATATCAGCTTGTTTAAACCGTAATCGTAAGTTCCGGTAATTCCGGTTCCATACCCCCACGCACTGAATCCAAGTTGTACCTTCTGATCTCCTTTTCCTGTCCAGGCCTGAGCATTAACGGCGGTTCCAAAAAAGACAACCATAAACATAAAAACCAATTTCTTCATAAATTTTAAATTTTTAACGGTATTAATAAAGAACTATCAGCAGCAAAAATAGAACCGAAATCAATTAAAAATCGTATTTTTATACAAGTATTGAATAAGATTTATGAAAATTATAGGAGTGAATTTAGATATTATCTGGAAAAATAAAAATGGAAATTTTCAACGGATAGAGGATGAGCTTATGAAGCAGGAGGCTGACGTTTTTATTTTACCTGAAATGTTTTCAACCGGTTTTTGTATGGATGCTGCTGAAGTTTCAGATCGTCAGGAAGAGTCTCTGGCATTTTTAAAAAAGATGGCTGAAGAGAAGAACGCGGCCTTTTGTGGAAGTGCTCCGGTTGAACAAAATGGAAATTTTTACAACAGAATGTATTTTGTAAAACCCGGATCGGAAGTGGCTTTCTATGATAAAAGACATTTGTTTTCTTTTTCAGGAGAAGATAAAGTCTATACATCCGGAAAGGAAAGAATCATTGTAGAATATAAAGGGATACGGTTTTTATTACAGGTTTGCTATGATCTCCGTTTTCCTGTTTTTGCAAGGAATAATGATGATTATGATGCAATATTATATGTTGCTAACTGGCCGGAGAAAAGAGTGGGTGCCTGGGAGCACCTTTTAAAAGCCCGGGCTATTGAAAATTTATCTTTTGTTTTCGGCCTGAACAGAATCGGAACAGATGGGAATGATCTTTTTTATCAGGAAAGCTCTCATTGTTTCTTTGCTGATGGAAGAGAGATGGCTCATAAAGATGGAAATATTGTATCTGCAGAACTCAATATGGATGAATTAAAAGAATTCAGAAGTCATTTTCAGTTTTTAAATGACAGGGATGATTTTACTATTAAACTGTAGATAGCCAGATTATAATAAATATAATTCAAATAAAAAAACTGTGAGATTCTCACAGTTTTATTCATATTGTTTTAAAAGTTGAGTCAAGGTATTGACATCATGTACGCCACTTTCCTTCCATAACAATTCTCCTTTTTTGAAGATGGCTAAAGTAGGGACTCCGCGTACTCCGTATTGTGATGCAATGGCCGGATATTGGTCTACATCTACTTTAATGATTCTTGCTCCTTCACCAACATTTTCTTTTACTGTTGTTAAGACCGAAGACTGTACTTTGCACGGTTGGCACCACGTTGCAAAAAAGTCTATTAACACTGGCCTTTCGGAATCAATGATTTCTTGAAATTTTTGTGACATAGCTTTGTTTTATTTAAATTTTACTTTATCATCGGGTGAAAGATTACCGGATCTCCGGGTTTTCATTCTGGATTGCTTTTATATTTTTCCAGCTGGTTCCGTCATAAACATTTTCCACTCCGTTTTTCTTTAGGATTTTCATAGCTTGATCCGCCTGAATTCCTTTGTTGCAGAATACAACTACTTTTTGCTGTTTTTTAAAGAAGTCTATATTTTTCTCAATCTCAGCCAAAGGAATGTTGACAGCATTTTTTGCGCTTCCTTCTTTATATTGTTCAGGAACTCTCACATCTACTAGGGTAACATCAGAGCTGTTTATAATTTCCCGGATATTCATTTGGGGAACCTGAGTGATAGTATTGGTTTTACAGGCACTCCATATAAAAGCTGAAGCAATAATAATTCCGAAAATTTTATATTTCATCCTTCCGCTTATAAGGTTTTTGACTGGCAAACAAAATCGGAAGTAGGGAACTTCTCCGTTTTTTTGATTCCATTAAACCCACCTTCTATTTCGGTGAAATTTCTGATTCCATGCGAATTAAGAATACTGGCAGCAATCATACTTCTGTAACCTCCTGCACAATGTAAAAAGAAATGCTCGGAATCATCAATAGACTTCACCCAATCACTAATCGTATCTAAAGGCTTGTTGTATGCGTTGTCAATGTGCTCTGCAGAATATTCCGTTAGTTTTCTAACATCAATAACTGTAGCGTCTTTTGTGAATTGTTCAGCGAATTCAGCCGGTGAAATTCTTTTGATCTCATCGGTTTCGTTATTTGAATTTTTCCAGGATTTAAATCCTCCGTCCAAATATCCTACTACATTATCAAAACCGACCCTGCTTAATCTTGTAATCACTTCTTCCTCGGTTCCTTCATCTGTTACCAGCAATAGTGGATGTTTTACGTCGATAATTAAGGTACCCACCCATGGTGCGAAGTCTCCTTTTAATCCAATGTTAATAGAGTTTGGAATGAAGCCTCTGTGAAACTCTGCTGCTCCTCTTGTATCCAGGATCAGGGCCCCGGTTTCTTCTGCAAAACTTTCAAAATCATCTACAGAAATTGGAGTTAAGCCTTTATTCATAACAGTATCAAGGCTCTCATATCCTCCTTTGTTTAAAGCGACGTTCATTCCGAAATATTTTGGAGGAGCTGTAAGTCCATCCAATACCTCTCTTATAAAAGATTCTTTATCGGGTTGATTTAAAGCATAATTGGTTTTCTTCTGATTTCCTAAAGTATCCACTGTCTCTTTCTGCATGTTTTTTCCACAAGCAGAGCCTGCCCCATGTGCAGGGTAAACAGTAATGCTGTCATCTAAAGGAATGATTTTACTTTGAAGGCTATCGTACAGAATTCCAGCCAGATCTTCCTGGGTAAGATTAGTGGCTTTTTGAGCCAGGTCAGGTCTTCCGACATCACCTAGAAATAATGTATCTCCTGTGAAAATAGCTGTTTCTGTTCCATTTTCATCAATTAAAAGATAAGTTGTACTCTCCATGGTATGTCCAGGAGTATGAAGTACCTTTATTTTTACGTTTCCGATTTCAAAAATCTGATGGTCTTCTGCAATGATTGCTTCAAATTCAGGCTTAGCAGTAGGCCCGTAAATAATAGGAGCACCTGTTTTTTTGCTCAAATCCAGATGACCGGATACAAAGTCCGCGTGGAAATGAGTTTCAAAAATATACTTTAACGTTACATTGTCTTTTTCGAGACGATCCAGGTAAGGTTTTACCTCTCTCAAAGGATCTATAATTGCAGCTTCATTTTCTGATACTATATAATATGCCCCTTGAGCCAGACAGCCCGTATATATTTGTTCAACTTTCATCTTATATTTTTAACAATTTCGTTGTTATTATTTAATCTACAAAAATCGGCTTTTATTTTTTAAAATCGGTTTAAATAAAGAATCGATAATCATAGAATAAATCTATAAAGTTTTTATTTATTCTAATTTATAAAAGATTTTATAGAAAATCTCATTAGTGTTTTCAGAAACATCTTTGTCAATTTTAAATTGGACATAGTCTTCCTGTTGAGACCCACCTTCCGGATAATCAACCACCCGGTGAAATTTTTCATAAATGTGATTTTTTATTTTTCCGTTTTCAGATATCTTGATCATCTCAGTGAAGTACTTTTTAGTGTCCGGATTGAGTGTCCAGTCTTTTTCATGAGCTTTATAGAAATCAATCATTTTTTCAGTAGCATATACTTCGGAATCAATTTTCATATCGCTGAAACCAGTCAGACGTTCTTTTTTATTGAGTTGTTTACCTATCCATTCTATTTTTGCTTCAGCAGCTTTTATGGTGGCAAGAGTCATCATTGAATCTCTTTTAACTACCGGGGAAAGAAGTATGTCCGGAACTTCATTGATAGGAAGGGTTTTTACTGCAGCAATATTCAGTACTCCAAAATAGTTCTCGGCTTTTTCTTTCATTCCAATCATTTGATCGGATGTCATATCATCGGAAGAAATTCTAATTTTAAAAGTCCAGCCTCCACATTCATAAATGGCAAGAAGGGCAGTTTTGTCAACATACTTTACCCCTTTGAAAAAATCCGGTGTACCTACTGCACTATTAAATGCAGAGTAAACGGAATTTACTGTTAAACTGTCGTTTGAAATACTTCCGAACGAAGGTTTTAAATCGATCCCCTTATTGGAGTTCTGATTAAGGGCATAATCATAGGATAAAAACTCGTCTCTGAGGAGTTGGTTGTTAATTGATTTTTTAGGATAAATATAAAAGGTAAGAACTGTTTTGGTTTTTTTAGTTTTTTGCTGTACATAGCTTACTGCTACATTTTGATTCTTCTGATCAAAGGAATGAACAGCCTCTCTCTGAAACCCCGACCATAATATAGGAAACGTAGTTTTTGTAAACTCATGAGTATAATCTTCTTTCACCTGTAGTTTGGCAGGTTGTTTTCTTTGTTGTGAAGAAAGAATCACAAACAAGAAACTAAAAATAAAGATTAATTTTTTTTTCATAATCGGAATAAGATTGGCTACGGTATTTTCACATACTAAAATAGGGAAAATTTATAAAAAATGAGAACTGAAATTAATCATGAATATAATTTTGAACGCTAAATGTTCTATAAAAATTTTATATTTATAAGTTAAAAAAAATCAAATGGCAGATAAAAAACAATTTATTGATGAACTTAATGCACGATATACTCCAAAGGGAGAGCATATTATACTAGGAAAGGGTATGTTGGATGGAGAGGTAGTGACAGAAGTAAATGTGACGATTCCTTTAAAAACAATCAACCGTCATGGGCTTATTGCCGGAGCTACGGGAACTGGTAAAACCAAAACGTTGCAGGTTTTTGCAGAACAACTTTCTCATGCGGGAATTCCTTCTTTAGTGCTGGATATTAAAGGTGATTTTTCAGGAATTGCAGAGCCGGGAGTTATGAATCCTATTATTGAGGAGCGATATGCGAAAACCCAGCTTCCATATGATCCACAAGCTTTTCCGGTGGAGCTGATGAGTATCTCCGGAGGAAAAGGAGTGAAGCTTAGAGCTACCGTGACAGAATTCGGGCCGGTTTTATTAAGCAAGATACTGGAGCTGAATGATACCCAGCAAAGCATTATGTCCATCGTTTTTAAATACTGTGATGATAAGGGACTTCCTTTAATTGATCTGAATGACTTAAAAAAAGTGTTACAATATGTTACCGATAATGCTCAAGGAAAAGCAGAGTTGGCAGCAAACTATGGCTCAATAGCTCCGGCATCATTGGGTGCTATTCTAAGATCGATTGTTGCTCTTGAACAACAGGGAGCAGCAGACTTCTTTGGGGAACTAAGCTTCGATGTTCAGGATCTTCTTAAAACAAGAGATGGAAAAGGAGTGGTTAATATTTTAAGAGTTTCTGATATCCAGAATAAGCCTCAATTATTTTCAACGTTTATGCTTTCGCTTTTTGCTGAAATATATATGACATTTCCTGAAGAAGGAGATAGTGGGAAGCCTAAATTAGTATTGTTTATTGATGAGGCTCATTTAATTTTCAGAGAAGCTTCCAAAGCACTGCTTTCGCAAATTGAAACTATGGTGAAGCTTATTCGTTCAAAAGGAGTGGGAATTTACTTTATTACACAAATCCCAGGGGATGTTCCTGAAAATGTTCTTTCGCAGTTAGGATTGAAAATTCAGCATGCGTTAAGAGGTTTTACAGCTAAAGATAAAAAGGAGATTTCAAAAGCAGTTGAAAACTATCCGACCACAGAATTCTATAACGCTTCAAGTCTCATCCAGAATTTGGGAATTGGAGAAGCATTTGTCACTGCATTGGATGAAAAAGGTATTCCGACACCATTAGTGCATACCTATCTGATTTCTCCTGAATCCAGAATGGATGTGTTGAGTGATGCTGAGGTTACAGAATTAACGAGTAAATCAGCCATGGTTGCTAAATATGAAGAAGCTATTGATAAAGAATCTGCGTATGAGATACTGACAAGCAGAATGGAGCAGGCTGCACAAAATCCTATGCCTAATCAAAAGGCAAGACCGGTAAAACCAGAACCAGGTATGTTTGAACAGGTATTACAAAGCCAGGCAGGAAGAACTTTTACTTCTACATTAATGAGAGAAGGAGCAAAAGCTATTTTAGGAATGTTTGGTTTGGGAGGAAGAAAAAGATAAGTAGCTCCTCCCATCATTTCAAACTTAATAACCATGAAAAAATTATCATTGTTTTTCTTTATAGGATTAGCTGTTCTGAAATTAATTACGGACAGCATACATAGGCATTTTAGTTTTTTTGATATAATTTTCGTTATTTTGGCGGGATTACCATTATTAATCAATAAAAAATGGCTGTATCAACTATTTGGACGAATTATTTCGTTAATAGGTCTGTATATTGTGATAGCTGTTTTTGCTTTATTGATTAAAGATATTCAAAAAGATCAGTTGCTGTCTACCTTGACTTATGGCATGGGTTATGTATCAAGTGGGATGGCGCTGTATTTTGGACTTATACTGACGGGAATTATTAATGGTAGCCATAAAAATAGTATTATAACATCAACTTAAATGTATTCGATAATAGATATAGAAAGTAATGGTGCAGGTTATAGAAAAGAATGCATTATAGATATTGCCATCTACCGGTATGATGGGCAAAAAATTGTTGACCAGTTTATTTCTCTTGTCAATCCTGAAAGTGATATTACACCATTCGTACAGAAGCTGACCAGCATTACTCCCAAAATGGTTAAAACAGCACCCAAATTTCATGAAATAGCTAAAAGAGTTATTGAGATTACCCAGAATACGACTTTGGTGGGGCATAATATTGATTTTGATTACAGAATGCTTCGTCAGTCATTTAAAAATTTAGGTTATGATTTTCAGATCAATACTTTAGATACTATACCATTAGCCAAAAAGTTGATTCCGGATGAGGTAAGCTATTCATTGGGGAAATTGGTGAAATCTTTAGGAATTCCATTAACCAACCATCATAGAGCTGACGGAGATGCAAGAGCCACTTTAGAGTTGTTTAAGCTTCTGGTTTCTAAGGATACGGAGAATGAAATTATTCAGAAACAGCATGATGAAACCAATGCGAAGACTTATATTAATAAAATCAAGCTTCTGACTCAGGATTTGCCTAACGAAAAAGGATTTGTCTACTTCCAGAATACGGACGGGAAAATTATTCTTTCCGAATATGTTCAGGATATCAATAAGTTTTCAAAAAAAGTTTTTAATTCGAAATCTAAAAAGTGGGAAGGCATTCAAAGAGAAGTTGAGCAGATTAATTTTGAACTGACAGGTACGGATACCATTGCCAGATTGATTCTCAATTCAAAAAATATAAAGAAAAGAGAGGTTCTTCCATTCGGTTTATATTTCAGAAATAATAAATACATCGTTGAAAAAAATACACTGAATAAAGATGAAAGACCTATTCTGAGATTCAGATCTTTTACACAAGGCTCAAAAGCCTCTCAGTTTATTGCTACTCAGAAAGAATATGATGATATTAATGTTTTTAAAAAGAAAATTGACTTTAAGAAGCGGAATGAGCTTTGGCTGGGAACCGGAAGAAAATTAGGTGAAAAGCTATTTTTAATCATCGAAAACGGGAAGGTGGTTTCTTACGGTTTTTACGAGTTGTTTACCCAGATTCAAACCCTTAGCAGGCTATCAAAACTGAAGATCGATTTGCCTCTTTCCTCCGCAGATTTACATAATGAATTACAATTAGCACTGATTCGAGGGGATTTTGAAACCTTACCATTACCAAAATGATAAAAAAGAAGAGGGTGCTTTTCAAATCAATTTTATTAAAATAAAAAATAAATAGTATTTTTGTAAAAAATAAAACGAAGCAATGCAATATTTTAAACAAAATAAAACCGGGAAAAAGGGAGCTGTAAAGTTCTCTAAGGTTTGGAATATTTAAAAGAGTTGTCTTGCATAAAAATAATTAATGTGGCAGACTCTTGAGCAAAGAATCTGCCTTTTTTTATGTTAAAATGAAATTATGAATCCAAAAGAATTATTAAAGATTGCCAATGAGTTTGGCACACCGGTGTACGTTTACGATGCTGAATCTATTAAAACTCAATACGAAAAACTTACATCTTCTTTTTTAAAACACACAAAGTTCTTCTATGCTGCAAAGGCATTGACCAACATCAACATTCTAAAGTATGTCAAGAACTTAGGTGCTTCTTTGGATTGTGTATCTATTAACGAAGTAAAGCTTGGCCTGAAGGCTGGATTTACTAAAGAAAAAATATTGTTTACTCCCAACTGTGTTGATCTTGCTGAAATAGAAGAAGCAATGCAGTACGGCGTACATATTAATATTGATAATATCTCTATTCTTGAGCAATTCGGGAACAAATATGGGAATACTTATCCGATTCTTGTCAGAATCAATCCGCATATTTTTGCAGGCGGAAATTATAAAATATCCACAGGGCATATCGATAGCAAATTTGGTATTTCTATCCACCAGGTTCGTCATATCGAAAGAGTAATGAAGAGTACCAACCTTAATGTTGAGGGTCTTCATATGCATACGGGAAGTGAAATCAAAGATCCGGATGTATTTTTACAGGCATTGGAGATTATGTTAGAGCTTTCTGAACATTTTCCTAATCTGAAATACCTGGACATGGGTAGTGGTTTCAAAATTCCTTATCAGGAAAGTGAAATGGAAACCGATGTGAAAACACTGGGTAAAAAAGTTGAGAAAGTAATTTCCGATTTTTCTAAAAATACAGGGAAAAAATTTGAATTATGGTTTGAGCCGGGAAAATTCCTTGTTGGAAAAAGCGGATACCTTTTAGTGAAAGCTAATGTTATCAAGCAAACCACGGCTACAGTTTTTGTTGGGGTTAATTCAGGATTCAATCACCTGATCCGTCCTATGTTCTATGATTCTTACCACACTATTGAGAACTTATCAAATCCGAAAGGACCTGAGAGAATTTATACCGTAGTAGGGAACATCTGCGAAACGGATACTTTTGCCTGGGACAGAAAATTAAATGAAGTAAAAGAAGGAGATATTCTTGCTTTCCATACGGCAGGAGCATACGGATTTGAAATGAGTTCGAACTTCAACTCCAGATTGAAGCCTGCAGAGGTTTTATTCTTAGACGGAAAGTCACATCTGATCCGTAAGAGAGATGAATTTGAAGACTTATTGAGAAATCAGATTGAAGTATTATAATTTCATCCGCTCATCAATTCAGAAATTAAATTAAAATATATCAAGGCTCTGCAGAAAATTGCAGAGCTTTTTTTATGGAAATTAACAGGAAATTAATAGTGAGCTTCAATGGTAATCCTAAAATAATTAATTAAATTTGATAGAGATTATAAATTTTCAAACAGAAAAAATCTCTATTAATTTATACTCAAATTCTGTATTTCCAGATCAATTAACTACCAAAAAATATTAATTATGGCTAAAAACATAGCGGAGCAAATCGTTGAAATGCTCGAAAATGCAAATGTGAAAAGAATTTATGCAGTAACAGGTGATAGCCTTAATCACTTGAATGTTGCAGTTAAAAAAAGCAATATTGATTGGATCCATGTAAGACATGAAGAAGTAGGAGCGTACGCCGCCGCCGCTGAAGCGGAACTTGATGGCTTTGCGGTATGCGCCGGAAGTAGTGGTCCTGGACATGTTCATCTTATTAATGGAGTTTACGAGGCACACCGGTCTCATGTTCCTATGTTAGTAATTGCCTCTACAATACCGAGTAATGAAATGGGGACAGATTACTTTCAGGAGACCAACACTATAAAATTATTTGATGATTGTAGTTATTACAATCAAATGATCACAAGACCCGAACAGGTACAGAGAGTTGTACAAACGGCAATTCAACATGCCATATCTAAAAAGGGGGTAGCCGTTATTGGCCTTCCTGGTGATGTTTCAGAAATGGATGCAGAAGAAGCTACTACATCATCACAAATATTCAAAACCAATCCTATTGTCCGTCCTTCAGATGATGAATTAACTCATTTGGCAAAACTTATCAATGAAAATGAAAAGGTGACAATTTATTGCGGGATTGGAGCTGAAAAAGCCAATCCTGAAGTCGTAGGATTGTCGCGTCTTTTAAAAGCGCCCGTAGGATATTCATTTAGAGGGAAGATGGCAATTCAGCCCAATAATCCAAATGAAATTGGACTGACAGGTTTATTGGGACTCCCGTCAGCGTATCATGCTATGCATGACGCAGATCTTGTTATTCTTTTAGGAACGGATTTTCCGTACCAAAAATTTATGCCTGTTAAAAACAAAATTGTTCAGATTGATGAAAGCCCTGAAAGATTAGGGCGAAGAGCAAAACTGGAATTAGGACTCACCGGCGATGTAAAAGAAACTATTAAAGCATTGCTGCCTTTATTAAAAGAAAAAACAAATGCAGATTTCTTGAATCAGCAATTGGAATTCTATGAAAAAGTAAAAGAAAATCAACTTACTTATGTAAAAGACTTCGGAAAAGAAGATGCTATTCAGCCGGAGTATGTTACCTACACTTTGGATCAGATAGCTAAGAAAGATGCTATTTTTACGGTAGATACCGGGATGTGTTGTGTTTGGGGTGCCAGGTATATTACAGGGACCGGTGAACGTAAAATGTTAGGTTCATTTAATCATGGTTCCATGGCGAATGCTATGCCGATGGCAATTGGTGCATCATTAGCATATCCGAACCGACAAGTAATTGCAATGTGTGGAGATGGCGGATTATCAATGCTGTTAGGAGATATGGCTACGATTTTCCAATACAAACTACCGATTAAGCTGATTGTTTTCAATAACAGGACCCTCGGAATGGTAAAGCTTGAGATGGAGGTTGGCGGAATGCCTGATAACGAAACGGATATGATTAATCCTGACTTCGCTTTGGTAGCCCGTGCAATGGGATATCCTGGTAAAAATATTCACAGCCCGGAGGATGTTGCCGGAGCAATTCAGGAGTGTCTTAATCATGATGGTCCGTATCTTTTAAATATTTTCACCAACCCTAATGCTTTGGCTCTGCCTCCAAAAATAGATTTTGATCAGGTAGTAGGAATGACCAAGTCTATGGCTCAACTGATGTTAGGCGGGAAAATGGAAGAAGTTTTGGAAACCGTAAAAAGTAATTACAAACATATTAAGGGGCTATTATAATGAGAAGGCGGTGATAATTCCAAACTGGTCTAGTAATTTTAATATTCGGAACTGAAACATAATCACTATGGTAGAGATTATATCTATTCCACATGCAGTTTGATTATCGGGATTACTTTGGAAATACTTTAAAACTTCACGCAAAGCGTGAAGTTTCTTTTGATCAGAACGTAGAAGAAAAATAAAATAGATTGTATAGATCTCGTTAAAGCTCTGCCATTCTGTCACAATATTTTGTATCTTTGCAAATTAATTATTTAAAGTTTAGTGTTCAGATTCAAAGTTGTGGAGAGAATGCTTTAAGCTTTGTGATTTAAAACTTAAATTGATTATCGTGCAAGAAAAATATATAGACGAAACAAAACAGGGAGAAGCTTTTGCTATTGCTGAAAGAGTGGGGAATTCTAAGAAATTATTTTTAGAAAGCTACGGCTGCCAGATGAATTTTTCTGATTCTGAAATCGTTGCGTCCATTCTTAATGAACAGGGATATAATACCACACTAAAGGTAGAAGAAGCGGATCTTATTCTTTTAAATACATGTTCTATCCGTGAAAAGGCTGAACAAACTGTAAGAATGCGTCTTTCTCAGTTTAAAAATCTTAAAAAAGAAAGACCGAATATGACGGTTGGTGTTTTAGGATGTATGGCCGAGCGATTAAAGACTAAATTCTTAGAAGAAGAGCAATTGGTTGACCTGGTTGTTGGTCCTGATGCCTATCGGGATTTACCTAATCTTTTAAAAGAAACCGAAGATGGAAGAGACGCCATTAATGTTATTCTTTCTAAAGAAGAGACCTATGCAGATATTAATCCGGTACGGTTAGGAGGAAATGGAGTTACTGCTTTCGTTACGATTACGAGAGGATGTGATAATATGTGTACCTTCTGCGTTGTTCCGTTTACAAGAGGAAGAGAAAGAAGCCGCGATCCTCATTCTATCCTTGAAGAATGTAAAGACCTTTGGAATAACGGATATAAAGAAATTACTCTGCTAGGACAAAATGTTGACTCTTATCTCTGGTATGGAGGAGGTCCTAAAAAAGATTTTGCCAAAGCTTCAGAAATGCAAAAAGCAACGGCTGTTGATTTCGCTCATTTACTTGATCTTGTGGCTAAAGCAGTTCCTAAAATGAGAATCAGATTCTCTACATCCAACCCTCAGGATATGAGTTTAGATGTATTCAGAACGATGGCGAAGCATGAAAATATTTGTAAATATGTTCACTTGCCGGTTCAGAGTGGAAGTAATAAGATGCTGGAAGCTATGAACAGACAGCACACCCGTGAAGAATATTTGGATTTAATTAAAAAAGCGAAAGAAATTGTTCCGGATGTTTCTTTTTCTCAAGATATGATCATTGGTTTCTGTAATGAAACTGAAGAAGATCATCAGGATACGTTAAGTCTGATGAGAGAAGTGGAGTATGACTACGGTTATATGTTTGCTTATTCGGAGAGGCCGGGAACTCCTGCTCACAAAAAAATGGAAGATAACATTCCTGCTGATGTCAAGCAAAGACGTTTAGCGGAGGTTATTGCATTGCAAGGAGAGCTTTCGAGAAAACGTATGAGGTCTTATGTCGGAAAAGCACATCAGATTCTTATTGAAGGTATTTCTAAAAAGAATAAAAACCAATGGAAGGGTAGAAATTCCCAGAATGCTGTTTGTGTTTTTGATATGCTTGAAGGGCAAAAGATAGGTGACATTGTGAATGTTTTTGTTTTTGACAATACACAAGGCACACTTTTAGGGGAAACGGTTTTATAATTTGTATAAAATAAGAGTGAAAAACTTTCTATTCATATTATTTTTATTTCCATTGTTTATAAGCTGTCAAACAGAAAAAAATGTGGTTTCAAAATATGCTGCTCATGTGGGCGATATCACTTTTGATGAAAAGCTTGATAATCCTGGTTTTAAAAAATGTTTGGATAAAGAGTTTGGAATTCAATATTATAATGATTCTCAGGGTTTTCAATATAAAGGAGAGAAAATTTCGATTGAAGAAAGTTTGAAATCTGCTAAGATTCAGGGAGACGAAAAATCAAATGGGTATATAACGATAAGGTTTTTAGTTAACTGTAGAGGTGAGACGGGTTTGTTTAGAGTACAACAAATGAATCTAAATTATGAAAAAAACCTGGTAGATAAAGATTTAGAAACAAAGCTTTTAGATTTCACAAAATCTTTAAAGGGATGGATTCCTAAAAATTTAGAAGGAATAAAAGTAGACTATTACCAATATTTAACATTTAAAATAGAAAATGGAAAAGTTTCAGAAATATTGCCTTAGCCTCTTAGTATTTGTTGTTTATGTTAATTTGCAATCACAGGTAAACTGTAATACTATAGAAGGTGAAGATTGCAAAAAAGCTTGTGAAATATATAACTCTTTAGAGTCTGTAGGCCAAGGGGATAGAAAGTCACAAGAAGGATTTGATACAGCAATAGAGCTCTGCCCGACTTTTTCAAATGTTTATAAAGAAAAATCAGTCCCTTATCTTAAAAGTGGGGATTTTATTACCTGGAAAATATGGATAGATAAAGCAGTAAACTTGGAGCCTAAAATGCATTTGGGCTATCGAGGTTGGTGCAAATATCAGTTTCTAAGAGATTATAAAGGAGCGATTGCTGATATTGAAGCTTTAGAGAAAATGTATCCTACAGGATATTTAGGGTATTCTTCCAATGGAGATTATGAGCTGCATATCGTAAAAGGCCTGTGTTATTCTGCACTTGGTGGAAAGGAGAAGGCTATATCGATTATTGAAAATCAACTTTCTAAGAAAGATCATAATATTGGTTTTTATGATTATTATCAGTTGGGCGTTATCTATTTCGAAACAGGAAAATATGATAAGGCCTTAGAGAATTTTGAAAGACAAAGCAAAGAAAATGACTTTGCAGAAAATATATATTTTAAGAGTAAAGTTTCAAAAGTTAGAAACAAAGATTATTTAGATTTAAAAAAGTTAGCATTGGCAACGTATGACCAGGGTAAAACCATGAAGGACGGTTATACTCATCATTTTAACAAAGTTTACAGAAAGGAAATAGAAGAACTGTAAACAGAATTTAAGTCTATAATCAAAAATTTACTTATGAGCGTCGAATTACAAAATATAAAAAATCGTTTTGGAATAATCGGAAACTTTCCTGCACTGAATCGTGCTTTGGAAAAATCCATCCAGGTGGCACCAACAGATATTTCCGTTTTGGTTATCGGAGAAAGTGGTGTAGGAAAAGAATTTATTCCTAAAATTATTCATTCAGAATCCAGAAGAAAACATCAGCCATATATCGTTGTCAATTGTGGAGCGATCCCTGAAGGAACTATAGATTCCGAACTGTTCGGACACGAAAAAGGAGCCTTTACGGGAGCAACAGCAACAAGAAAGGGATACTTCGAAGTAGCAGATGGAGGAACCATATTTCTGGATGAGGTTGGAGAGCTTCCTTTACAAACACAAGTACGATTACTAAGAGTACTGGAAAGTGGAGAATTTATGAAAGTGGGATCCTCCCAGGTTCAGAAAACCAACGTAAGGATTGTTGCAGCAACTAATGTCAACATGATGAAGGCTATCCATGACGGAAGATTCCGTGAGGATCTGTTTTACCGTCTAAATACGGTACAGATTGATATGCCACCTTTAAGAGAAAGGAAAGGAGATATTCATTTGTTGTTCAGAAAATTCGCAATAGACTTTGCAGAGAAATACAGAATGCCTGAATTGGTACTGGAGCCCAGTGCCGTTCATTATATAGAAAATTACAGTTTTCCGGGAAATGTCCGACAGTTAAGAAACCTGGTCGAACAAATGACTGTGGTAGAAAGAGATCGCAGTGTGACTGTGGAGAAGCTGGCAGAATATATTCCAATGGAAACGCATTTGCCAATGGTGGTGAATACTCCTGCAAGCCAGAAACAAAATGATTTTGGAAACGAGAGAGAGATCATGTATAAGATTCTTTTTGATATGAGGAATGACATTAATGATCTTAAATCGTTGACTTCTGAGTTGATTAAAAACAGAGGAACTGGTGAATTAAACTCCCAGGAAAAAGCTTTGATCAGCAGACTTTATACTCAGGAATCTCAGCCGGCTTCAAATTCTAATTCCTTACTATATTTTGAAGATAATAATCATCCGATAGTTCAGACTCCGACTATTATTTCAAATCCTGATGACAGTTATGAGGATATTGAAGAAATTGAAATCGAAGAGAACCATCCGGAATCCCTTTCTCTTCAGAATAACGAAAAAGATTTGATTATTAAAGCTCTGGAGAAGCATAAAGGGCGTCGGAATAAAGCAGCTGATGAACTGGGTATTTCACAAAGAACCTTGTATAGAAAAATAAAACAATATAATCTGGAAGACTAATATGATGAACATTAAGGCAAAGCCAATCGATTTTAAATTAAACGAATATCTGAATAAAGGCTTTGAGCTTCTAAAGAAAGATTTTGGAAATTTTTTAGTGGCTTACATCTTTTGTATGGTAATGTCCATTATTCCTTTCTGTGGATTGTTGGCATTTGGGAACTTTTACAAGTATTGCAGAAAAGTAAATAAAGGAGAACCTGCCAACGTTGGGGATATTTTTAATTTCGACGACTTTGTGCCTTATTTTATTGTACAGCTAATTCTTATTGGAGCTGTGTTTGCTCTGTACATTCCAATGTTTTTTATCATCCCTTTTGCCGGAGCAGCTGGCGAAGGAAATGATGTACCCTCAGCAATGCTGTTGTTTATGATTCCCTATATGCTGTTTATTTTTATCGCTATTTTTATTGTAGCTTTACTTGGATTTTATATGCCTGGACTCATCTCCCTGAAAAAAGTATATGATATCAAGACGGCGTGGACTATGTCAAGGATGATGACAAAAAATAATCTGCTGTCTATTTTCTTATTTGCTATTGTAGTGGGATTTCTATCTCAATTAGGGATACTTCTTTGTGGTATTGGTATTTTAATTACAATGCCTTATTTTTATACAACCCATTATTTTGCTTATGAAGATGCCATTCAGCAAATAGAATATGACGAAATAAAAGAAATCGGATTGAAAAATGAATTTTAATATTAAAAATATCAGTATAATGAAGCTAAAGATAGTGGGGCTTTTGTTGTTTTGTGTTAGCATTTTAAACTCATGCTATAGTTTTACAGGATCATCTCTAAAAGATGAAAAAACAATTCAGATCAATGAATTTCCGAATAATGCAGCTTTAGTGAATCCTACTTTATCTCAACAGTTTTCTACAGATATTCAGAATCGTTTTTTACAGAGAACAACATTGAAAGGAACGAAAGAAAATCCTGATATTTTAGTAGAAGGGGAAATCACAGATTATTCCATTACTCCTACAACCATTAGTTCCAATACTCAAACTACCTCGACAGGGGGAGTGGTGCAGGAATCTCAAAATAAATTAACAATCACCGTAAAGGTGCATTATGAAAATAAATTACACCCGGATTTAAGCTTTGACAGAACCTATTCTGATGAAGCTGTATTCAATAACAGTTTATCTCAAAGTGCTATTGAAACGTCACAGGTGAGAATTGTAAACGAGAGAATCATTAATAAGATATTTAACGATATTGTAGCGAACTGGTAATAAGATGAATAATAGAGTTTTAGAATTATTAAAGAACCCCAAAAACATTCAATCAGAGGATCTTCATCTTTTGAAAGAGGAAATTAATTCTTTTCCCTATATTCAAAATATCAGAGCCCTGCATTTGTATGGAGTTCATCTTTATGATCAGGAGAATTATCAAAAAGAGCTTTCTACCACTGCGGCCTATACCACCGATAAAAAAATTCTTTATCAGCTGATTAATGGGAAAATAGAGGAAAAAGCAAAACCAGAGATCATTGAAACTAAAAATGTAGCGAAGGAAGGAAATGCTTCCAGGTATTTTCCTAAAAATAATTCATTCCCCATCAGAAGGGATGAGTTGTCTGAAAAGGCACAGGTATCTCAGGAAAACATTTCTGTTGATCTGCAAACTCCTAAAGAAGAAATCAAACCAGTTTTCGTCAATGGAGAACGGAACAGGATTCTGTTTGAGGGAGAAGAGAATTTCTTAGATGAAAAAGATCACGATATTATTGATATTGAGTCTACGGTTGAATCAGGGACTATTGTTACGCAAAGATCAGACGCTGCCAATCCTCTTCAAAAAGAAGATGTTCAGCAGAATGAATTAGCTTCAAAAAGTGAAGACGCAGAAGTTAAAATAATGCCGGATACGAACACTGATCTGCCAACTTCTTCCGAAGAAGATCATGTAATAATTGAGGGGGTTGTTAATGAAGATCAGGTTTCAAGTCAAGAAACGCAAGCAGTTTCAGCTGAAAGAATTATTTCAGAGGATATGCAGCCCACTGTTTTTACTCCTGAGGAAATTATCAATGAGGATAAAATTGCAACTGAAGCAGATCAAGAAAAAGTTTCAGATGAGGCTGAATTGAGCTTTCACGGAACAGATTCATTTATGCCTGATGTAAAAATACAATCTAACTCTACTGATGAGCTAACGAAAGCTGAAATTTCTCAGCCGGAGTTCAATAAACATGAGGAAGAAATGAGAAGGCTGATTGAAGAAGTAGAGAAAAAGATGAAGGCGAGTAAGGAATTACCTGTCGAAGAAGAAAGAGCAGAGATTGAAACGGTTAGTCATGATATTAATTTTGCCGAAACTCAGGAATTTAATTTGGATTCCGTAGCGGTAAAAGAAGAAGATGCCAAAGAGCAAGAAAATAATGTTCCTGAGATAAAAGAAGTTGCTGAAGATGAGGCTGAGAAAATTGAGGAAGAAGTAGATAAAGAAAAGGAAGTTCCTGAGGTAGAGCCTTTAGTAGAATCTGCATGGAAGCCAATGAGCTTTGAATCTCATGTTCCGGATTCTTTAATCGATAAAAAGTCAGAAAAAGTTCTGCAGCCAAAAGAAGAACCTATTAAAGAAGAGGCTTTAGAAGATAAAAATAATCAGACAATAGAAGAGGAGGAGATCTCTAACGTTGTGGAAACTCAACCTGAAGAGGTTACAAATGTAGAAGAAGCTCAATCTGCACAGCAAGCCGATCAGGCAGAAGAGAAAAATGAAGAAGCCCCTGTATTGAATGTTTCTTTCTTTAGTTCTGATATTTCAAGCTGGACAACAGGAAATAAAAAAGAAGAAGAAAATACAGAAGGCAGAGTACCATTAGAAAAGTCGATAGAAAAAATGGCTGTAGATCTTGCTGATAGTAATATTCCGGGGTTTATCAACACCTGGCAGAGCTGGCTGAAAATCGACCGTACGGAACCGCAGCCTGAAAAACCTAAAGCAGAAGTCAAAAGCAAAGTCATTGAATCTTTCATTGAAAATAACCCGAAGATAAGTCAGTTGAAAGAAGAAAGCAGTTTTGTGGTTAAAGAAAAAAACGATGATATTTCGCATTTGATGACAGAGACGCTTGCCAACCTGTACTTTGAGCAAAAGCTATATACAAAAGCTATAAAAGCCTTTGAAATTCTTGCCGGAAAACATCCTGAGAAAAAAGCTTATTTTGAAGATAAGATTCAGGAAGTGAAAGATATGAGAGGTAAGAATTAAGTAGGCAACAAAGGTTAATTACAGAGAATCGGAAATATCTGTACTTGATTTTCTTTCCTTTATCATACATAAACAGTACGTTCTCATAAAAGATATAAAAAAGATTGAATCCTGAATTCAATCTTTTTTTATTTTTCAAGAGTTGAGTAAGGTGGCTAAATAACCATTATTAGTTAAATATCAGATAAAATCCCACAGATCCCAAAAACGGATAAGGTTTGTATTGTGTTCAGAAATATTTATTCAGCTACCTTTTTATTTCTTTTCAAGCTTCGTAAGGCTTTCCGGCCTAATACCACAACTAGGATTACCAGAATAATAGCAATAATTGCAGCAATTACTGGTACTGCCATAGCTAGTATAGACATAATTCCGGCTCCGGCTGTTTCTGTGGTTCCAACAATAGAATTTCCGAGCCCTCCTGTCGTTGCCGTTGACGCTGCTCTGATTCCGGCAAATCCTGAACTGATGGTGGCGGCTGTTCCGCCACCTGCAATGAGCGCCAGTGCCCACTGGGGGAATGTCCCAAAATCTGCAAATTGACTTGCAAATAATATAGTACCGGCTGCGGTGGCCATAGGTACAGAAATCGTATCGAGCAAGTGATCAATGAATGGAATATAATAGGCTAAAATTTCTACAATAGTTGCAATTCCTGTTGTGATAAGAGTTGGAAGCCCGGCGAGCCATTCAAATTGTTCGCTCATGGGAATCCAGTGAAAATAAGATGCAAGACTTACCGCAAACATGGGAAGAAATACTCTAAAACCCGTTGCAGCAGAAAGGCCAATGCCTATAAATGCACTCAGGATATAAGGGAAATAGGGAATATTGTCTAACATATTAATTTTCAAATTGGTTGTGTTCCCTAAAAATACGAAAAGTATCTGAAGATTTTATGAAAACTTAAATTCAAAGGATTTTAGGTACATATATGTCAGATATTGATCTATTGTTACATTAAAAAAAGTGTTTTTATTTTTTCTGGGATTGGCAAAGCCTTATAAACTGAACCTCTACATCCTGGAATTTCTGTGGCATTTCAGGAGATACCCAAAAAAGCATAGCCAATGTTTTTTCTCCAAAAGATTCTTTGTAGAGATCTTTATGCAGACGGTAACATTCTCTTAATAATCTTTTTACTCTGTTTCTATGAACCGCTTTTTTAAAATATCTTTTGGAAACAGAAACCCCAAACTTAGAGCTTTCTATCGGTAAGGAAGGTTTATCTTTAAGAAGAATAATTCTCAGATTTTCACACGTTCTCCATTTGCCTTTTTCGAAAAGTAATGCAATTTCATTCGTTTTTTTAAGTTTTTCCTCTTTAGGATATTTGAAGTTCTGCATTAATCTTTTTTTACTAAATGGTTGATCACTTCAGCCGCTGCATAGAGGCCAAAAATGGCAGGGATATAGCTGATCGTACCATAGAATGATCTTTTATAGTTTGTTCCGTCTGTTAATTTTAAACTTTCTTCATTTTGAAGTTCATTTGAAAATACACATCTGATTCCTTTATTGATTTTTTCTCTTTTCAATCTTTTTCTTACCTGTTTGGCTAAAAAGCAATTCTGAGTTTTACTGATATCTCTTACCAATACTTTGCTGGGATCTGTTTTTCCGCCGGCACCCATTGAACTGACGATTTTTATTTTTCTTTTTCGTGCAGCCTTCATTAAACATAATTTGGGAGTTACGCTGTCTATACAGTCCAGAACGTAATCAAACTTTCCGGAATCCAGAACTTCATCCATTCTCTCCGGATTTAAAAACTCATTGATTTTAATGAGATTCAGATTAGGGTTAATATCTAAAAGCCTGTCCGCAACAACTTCTACTTTATGTTTCCCAACCGTAGAATGTAATGCAGGTAATTGTCTGTTGATATTGGTGATGTCTACTGTGTCTCCATCTACAATCGTCATAGTGCCGACTCCTGCCCTTGCCAGAAACTCAGCAGCAAAAGAACCAACACCTCCTAAACCTACAACAAGAACCGTTGATTGATTCAACTTTTCTAATCCATCTTCCTTAATAAGAAGCTCTGTTCTCTCCAGCCAGTTTTTATCCATTTTGTATCGTCTCTAAATTTTCTAAAATTTGTTCATTAAGTTTTTCCAAAGAGATACCCTTTATTTCTGAAACTTTCTGATATAATTCTTGGATATTAAAATCATCATTATCAGTTTCTAAAAAGAGCTTATCTAAAGGAACTATTTTCAAAGTATTCTGCAAAGATAAATTATACAAAACAGGTTTTCCAAAACTCAAATAAAAATTATTTTTGAGAAGGTCTTCTGCAATACTTTGTTTTTTATTGAAACCATGAATAACCATCGCATATTTTGCTTTTTTTCTGAATGAAATAACTTCATAAAATTTTCTTACACAATGGATTGTTAAAGGTTTCCCTACTTCATTTGAAATGTGGATTTGTTGTAAAAAAACAGCTTCCTGAATTTTTATATCTACCGGTACAAGGCCGTCAAGTCCACATTCTCCAATGGCAAAACAGTTTTTACCGATTGATGAATTTAGCCAGTGTACCTGTTTTTCAATGGCATTGATATCGATGTCTTTGGGGTGAATTCCTACCGAATATGGAAATTCAGGCAAAGTTTCTTCCATATCTACATTATAGATACCATAAGTGATATTTTTTTTATGATGGTGAAAATCAAAAAATTCCATGCTCAAAAATACTATTATTTAGAATTAATTTGAAATTCTTAAACAATCGTTTATAATTGTGTTAAATATTTCTTAACTTTACTCAAAGTGACACTTTATGAAAAAAAAATTTACGGAAAAGCAGATCCATATTCTGGATATCGCTGAGGAGCTAATTGCAAAGAAAGGATATGAAGGAACATCAGTAAGGGATATTTGTTCTAAAGCAAATATCAATGTAGCAATGATCTCTTATTATTTTGGTTCCAAAGAAAAAATGATGTCTTATCTCTATCAGTATAGAGTTCTGAAAACCAGAGAGAACTTTTCTGAGTTTGCCGATACAATTAAAGACGGAAAACCTGAAATGCAAATGAAAGAGATCATTAAATATATTGTATCTCAGTTATTCAAATACAATTATTTTCATGGATTTGTTACCCAGGAGCTGCGGCATACAGAAAACTTAAAAGATGAACTTCTTGATTTTTACCAGCTATTTGTGAAAAAATTGGATGAGGTGATTAAAAAAGGAGTTGCATCCGGCGTTTTTACCTTTACTCCCAAGCCGGAAGATGTGCTTACCACCATCATTGGTTCCACGTTATTTGTGATTCGCAATAAAAACTTCTATGAATTGTATGTACCCAGTAAAAACGAAGAAGCTTATGCAAAAGAAGCCGAAAAAAAGGTAAGAATGAATCTCTTACTCAGTGTTTTTGCAATTCTTGGATACGCAGCTGACTAAAATTACGTTAAATAATCATAAAAAAAAATCTATTGACAAAAAAGTTATATTTTTGCAAATTAATAGATGGGTTAAAACCCGGAACTGTTGAATTTTTTTATGAAAAAATATATTTTAGGTCTTTTTGCCATAGCTGTAGTTTCATCATGTGTAAGTCAGCAAGAAAAAGCATTGAAAAGTGCTGATAAAGCTTTCATCTTAAAAGCAGCTAATGATAATTTCGCTAAAAAGAAATGGAAAAATGCTTTAGCTCTTTACGACAGGCTTGCTAACCTTGTTGCCGGAACAGATGACTTTCCAAATGTTGGGTTCAATACAGCATATGCCAATTATTATGATAAAAATTATAAATTGGCTGGGCATCAGTTTAAAAACTTTGCGGTAAGTTTCCCAAAAGATCCTAGAGCTGAAGAAGCTGCTTATATGTCTGCTTTGTGTTACTATGAAGGATCTATGGATTATAACTTGGATCAATCAAGTACAGAGCTGGCAATTAATGAATTGCAGGACTTTTTAAATACTTATCCAAACTCTGAAAGATCTAAGAATATCAATCAGTTAATCGATGAATTGTCTTACAAGTTAGAATTTAAATCTTACGAAAACGCAAGACAATATTTTAAAATGGGAGATTATAAATCTGCTAACGTTGCATTGGATAATGTATTAGAAGATTTTCCAAGTACCAAGCTTCGTCCGAAGATTTATGATTATATCATGAAGTCCCGTTATTTGCTTGCACAAAATTCGGTTTATGATCTTAAAGAGGAGCGTATCGAAAGTGCACTGGCGTTTACAAGACAGGTAGAAAAAGAGCTTCCTAATACAGAATATTCTAAAACAGCTTTAGACTATAGAGAAAAACTGGATAAAGAAAAACAAAATTTTGCGGTCGTTAAAAAGCAGACTGAAGCAAGAATGGCTACTCTGACTGCAAGACAAAAGAAGGTAGCAGACAAGCTTGCAGAAAAGAACAAGACAGAACAGCAGATGAAAGAGCAGGTTGTTGTTGAGAAGAAAGCTAAGCAGATGCAGAGAGATAGTGCTGCGTTACAGACCCCTCCTCCTGCTGCCACTTTCAGAATTCAAAGATAATTCGTAAATTTGCCATCTTATTAATAAAATAATTTTCTCAAAATGAGTGTAAAAGATACAAAAGCAGAAGTAAATACTATTACTTACGATAAAGATAAGATTGAAGATAAAGTAGGTTCAATCTATGAAGCTATTGTTATCATGGGAAAGAGAGCAGAGCAGATTAATGCAGAAATTCGTACAGAACTGCATAATAAATTAGATGAATTTGCTGTTCACAATTCTACATTGGAAGAGGTTTTCGAAAACAGAGAGCAGATAGAAATCTCTAAACATTACGAAAAACTTCCAAAACCAACTTCTATTGCTATTGAAGAATGGTTGAACGAAGACGTTTACTTCAGAAAGACTGAAGAAAGAAAATAAATCATTTGTATTTTTTATAAATGAAGGTCATAAAGGAGTAATTTCTTTATGACCTTTTGCTGTTTGTAAACCTGTTGTGGGAAAAAATAAGTAATTTAGTGTTTTAAAAAATTAAAACTAAATGAGTGTTTCCGGAAAAAAGATTCTTATTGCCGTTTCTGGAGGAATTGCTGCTTACAAAATTCATTTTTTGATAAGAGATTTTATAAAAAAAGGTGCAGAAGTACAGGTAGTTATGACTCCTGATGCTGAGCACTTTGTTACGAAGCTGAGTCTTTCTACACTGTCTAAGAAACCTGTCTATACTGATTTCTATAATGAAAATGGAAGTTGGAACAGTCATGTAGAATTAGGACTATGGGCAGACGCGATGGTTGTTGCTCCTTGTACAGCAAATACTTTAGCTAAAATGACTCACGGGATGTGTGATAACTTGGTATTAGCGACATATATGTCTGCGAAATGCCCTGTTTTCATTGCGCCTGCAATGGATCTGGATATGTATGATCATCCTACAACCAGACAGAATTTAGATCTTGCTGAAGATTTCGGGCATATTATTATTCCTGCAGAAAGTGGAGAGCTTGCCAGTGGTTTGATTGGACAAGGAAGAATGGCAGAACCGGAAACAATTTCTAAAACTGTTGAAGATTTTTTTGACAACCAAGGACAGAAAAATACATTGGTAGGTAAAACCGTTTTAATTACTGCAGGCCCTACGTATGAGGCCATTGACCCCGTTCGGTTTATCGGTAATCATTCTTCCGGTAAAATGGGCTTTTCACTTGCTGAAGAAGCTGCTAAAAGAGGAGCGAGAGTTATTCTTGTTTCCGGACCAAGTGCTCAGATCGCTCATCATAAAAACATTGAATTACATCAAGTTACCTCTGCAAAAGAGATGCTGGATAAAGTATTTGAATTTTATGAAAATACGGATGTAGCAATTGCAAGTGCAGCTGTAGCAGATTATGCACCCATGGAGATAGCCAAAGAGAAAATCAAAAAGAATGATGAAAATCTGACTATTGAACTGGTTAAAAATCCTGATATTCTTAAAACGATGGGGGAGCAAAAGACCCATCAGTTTTTAGTAGGCTTCGCTTTAGAAACCCAGAATGAAGAAGAGAATGCCAAAGGAAAGCTGCAAAAGAAAAATCTGGATATGATTGTGCTGAATTCACTTCGTGATGCCGGGGCTGGATTTAAAAATGACACCAATAAAATCAGGATATTCACCAAAACCGAAAGGAAAGAATTTGAATTAAAGTCTAAAGATGATGTTGCCAAAGATATTCTGAACTTTGTAGAACATCAGCTTTTGAAATAATTTTAATAAATTTCCGTTCTCAATTTTTAATAGATAATGAAAAAAATCATAAGTTTACTTTTAGTACTTTTCTTATATAACATTAGTCTTTCTCAGGAATTGCTGGCTACTGTTCAGGTGAATGCTCAACAGCTAGGAGGAAGTAACCAGCAGGCTTATAAAGCATTGGAAAAAAGTCTCCGGGATTTTATTAACAATACGAGCTGGACAGGAAAGAAATTACAAAATTTTGAAAAGATAAAATCTAATTTTGCTATTGTCCTTTCATCCAGAGATGGAAACAGGTACGCAGGTAATATTGTGGTTCAGGCAGTTCGTCCGGTATATGGTTCAACCTATGAGTCTCCCTTGATCAATATTCAGGATACCAAATTTGCTTTTGAATATGTTGAGAATGAGAATCTTATTTTTAATGAAAGACAGTTTTCCGGAAAAAACTTAATTGATGTGATTAGCTTCTATGTCTACCTTATTTTAGGATATGATGCAGACAGTTTCCAGTCTATGGGTGGATCACAATGGTTTGCTAAAGCACAACAGATTGCTCAGAATGCTCAGAACAGAGGATATGAAGGCTGGGCCCAAATTGGAAATGAAGGACCAAGAACCAGAGGAGCATTAATTACTCAATTATCAAGTCCTAACATCAGCCAGCTACGTTCTATATTTTATACCTATCACAGAGCAGGGCTGGATAACCTCTTTAACCAGGATCAGACTCAGGCTAAGAAGGTAATTTTTGATGCATTAATGCAGCTAAGGACCTATGAAAATAGTTTTCAGCAGAATTATGCATGTAATCTTTTTATCGAGGCAAAGAACGATGAAATTTTTAATATTTTCAATTCCAATAATAATGGAGGTCTTGTGCTGAATGATCTCAAACAGCTCATGATGGCCTTTGCTCCAAAGTATAATGAGACGAAGTGGAATAAGTGGAAATAAATCGTTAAGCACATTAATGTCTTGAATTCTGAATTCTAAAATTTTATATTTGCAGGAATAATCAGCCGGAAATTTATGCTTTCTAAAATCTTTATTAAAAATTTTGCCCTGATTGATACTCTTGAAGTTTCATTACAGGATGGTTTACAGGTAATTACCGGTGAAACGGGAGCCGGTAAATCTATTATCCTAGGGGCGTTAAGACTCATTTTAGGGGAAAGGGCTGATGTGAAATCTATTTCCAATGCTGAAGAAAAAAGTATTGTAGAAACAGAATTTGCTTTAAACAACCAATTCAAAAAATTCTTTATTGAAAATGATCTGGATTATGAACACCAGACAATTATCAGAAGAGAAATTTTGCCATCAGGAAAATCAAGAGCCTTTATCAATGATGTTCCGGTAACACTAGATATTTTAAAAGAGCTTTCCTCTCAATTGATTGACATCCATTCTCAGTTTGAAACCTCTAACCTGTTTACATCAGAATATCAGTTTAAAATTATAGACGGACTTTCTGAAAATAAAAAGTTGATCGATGATTATCAATATGAATTTTCGGAGTTTCAGAGCTTAAAGACTCAGCTTAAAAAATTACAGACCCAACTTTCAGAAAGTAATAAAGAGCGTGATTATAAGCAATTTTTATTAATTGAATTAGAAGATCTGAACTTGGATGATGTTGATTATGAGGACTTACAAAATCAACTATCCATCCAGGAAAACGCAGAGATGATTTCTGATAACTTAGCTCAGGTATTATCCAGATTTCACCAGGAAGAAGTAGGTATTTTATCTTTCTTTAATGAGGCCATACATAAGCTTTCAAAAATAGCAGAAGTTTCGAACGGCTTTTCGGAGCTGGATCAGAGACTTGAAGGATCTTTTGTGGAATTAAAAGATATCATCTCCGAATTGGAAAATGAGGCCGGTAAAATTGAAGCTAATCCTGAAAACCTAGTTTTATTGTCCGAGCTTAATAATAAACTTAATGCCCTCCTGCTAAAACATAGTGTCTCCGGAGTTCATGAACTGAAAGAAATCAGAGATCAATTGGCAGATGAGCAGATGGGAGCCTCAGAACTTGAATCTTCCATTGCTGACATTGAGGAGAATGTTTCTAAAAAAGAGAAATCACTTCATTCACTTTCCGAAAAGCTTTCTAAAAACAGGAAAAAAAGTGTTCCGGTTTTTATTAAGAAGATTGAAGGGCTGCTTAAAAAGCTAGGCCTTGAAAAGGCGAAGGTTGATATAGAACTACAGAATGCTCAGGAATTCAATATGTGGGGAAAAGAAAATATTCAACTTTTATTCCAGGCGAATTCGGGGTTTCCTTTAAAACCTATTCAAACAGCTATTTCAGGAGGTGAAAGATCCAGGGTAATGTTGGCTGTAAAGAAAATTATTGCAGAGAGTGATGAGCTTCCTACGCTTATTTTAGATGAAATAGATACCGGAGTTTCAGGAAAAGTCGCAGAGGAAATCGGAAACCTGATGCGGGAAATGTCTGAAGACATGCAGCTTATTGTTATTTCCCATCTTGCACAAGTTGCCGCGAAAGGGAATAATAACTATAAAGTAGTGAAACATGATATTTCAGGTAAAACACAATCTACAATCATTCCTTTAAATGAAGAAGAGAAGCTGAATGAAATCGCTCAATTACTATCCGGGAGCAAGATTACAGATGCAGCTCTTGCCCAGGCAAAAGAGCTTATAGGATAAAGTTTGTAACATATTTTACATTATATTTACTAATGTAAAAAAGGATGATATGTTTTTAAAATTCCTGAGGCTAGAAATCAAAAGCTTTTTTCGAGGTACTTCGGTTGGAATTAATCTGGCCATGAAGATTCTCCGTTTTTTGGGAATCCTTTATTTTATGGGATGTCTGGTGGGGGGAGCGGTTATTGCTTTTTTCTATGTAAAAGAAGAGCTTCATCTGGATCCTTTAAAAATTGTATCAAGATTTTTACTCATAGGCTGGGCAATCGATCTGGTTATTAAATACCTATGGCAGGAAATGCCAACTCAAAATATAAAACCTTTTCTTACTCTTAATATTCCTAAGAAAACACTGATCAACTATATGCTGATCAAGACGTTTCTATCAGCATTTAGCTGGCTGAACTCCTTATTTTTTATTACATTTTCTATTATTGCGCTATTCAATGGATATGGGTTTTTAGAAATTTTCGCATGGTTTATGGGAATTTCAGCATTATTCTATCTGAATAATTTTCTCAATATATTTTTCAACGATAAAGAAACGGTTGCCATTGCGGTTGCAGCCGCTTTCGGAGTTGTTGGAGTATTAGGGTACTACCAGATTATTCCGGTATTATCTTATTCTGAAATGGTATTCTACAGTTTCTATGAAAAACCTTATATCGCCATGTTTCCAGTTATTTTGTTTGTAGGAATATGGTGGATTTGTTTCAGATATGTTCATAAAGAATTTTACCTTGATCAGGGGCTGGAAGTGAAGAAAACGGTCGGCCGGACAGAGAATATTGCGTTTTTAAATAAATACGGTGTCCTTGGAACTTTTATTAATAACGATATCAAAATGCTCAGACGGAATAAGGTCACAAAAGGGATTCTGTTGGGAAGCTTTATGTTTGTCTTTTATGGTTTGCTGATGTTTACCTCTGTTACCTATAAAACATCAGCAATGATGATGTTTATGGGGCTATTTGTAACAGGAGGCTTTCAGTTTTTATTCGGACAGAGGGTGCCTGCTTTTGACAGTTCTTATTATCCGTTGATGATGACCCTCAATGTTCCTTATAAAGAATACCTGAAAGCGAAATGGTGGCTCATGAATATTGTGACAGTTCTTTCGATGATCGTGGCTTTGTTCTATGCCTATATTGGCTGGGAGGTATATATTACCTTTTTTGCTGCAGGGCTATATAATATAGGAGTTAATTCTCAGTTTACGCTTTGGTCAGGTGCATTTAACAAAACGCAGATTGATCTCAACTCTAAAGAAAAGAGAATGGGGCAGAAAAATAGCTTTAATTTAAAAGCTTTATTGCTGCTTATTCCTAAAATGCTATTACCCATGGCTGTTTTTGCGGTTACTAAGAACTTCTTTGGTATGACGGGCGGAGTGTTAAGTATCGCTATTTTAGGAGCGATAGGATTTTTGCTCAGAGAGAAAATCTTTGATATTATTGTAAAGCATTATAAGCGGGAAAAGTACAGCACATTAGACGCATTCAAAAATAAAGGTTAATAACAATGATTACTATTAATAATTTATCTAAAAAATATGGACCTGCTACGGTTCTTAACATTGAACATCTTGAGATTCCTCATGGAGAGACCTTTGGATTGGTGGGAAACAATGGTGCAGGAAAAACAACATTGTTTAGCCTGATGCTGGACCTGATTCAGCCCACAACAGGTTTTGTGAGTATTGAGGATATTAAGGTGAATGAATCTGAGGCGTGGAAGAGTAAGGTCTCTGCATTTGTAGATGATACTTTTTTAATAGGGTATCTTACGCCTGAAGAATATTTTTATTTTATCGGTGAGCTGAGAGGTCAGAATAAGGCGTCCGTAGATGAATTCCTAAAACCTTTTCATGATTTATTTAACGGAGAGATCTTGAATTCAGGAAAATATGTTAGAGATCTGTCAAAAGGGAATCAGAAAAAAGTAGGAATTGTAGGGGCAATTATTGGAAATCCTGAGATTATTATTCTGGATGAGCCTTTTGCTAACCTTGATCCTTCGACACAAATAAAACTTAAAAATCTGATCAAAGAATTATCCAAGCAGGATGGCGTTACATTTCTTATTTCGAGTCATGACCTGTCTCATACCACAGAAGTATGTAATAGAATTGTGGTAGTTAATAAAGGTCAAATGGTTAAAGACATTAAAACGAACCCCGAAACACTTAAAGATCTGGAGCAATACTTTGCAGACCAGGTTTCCTTATAATATTTCATTATTAAAAAAATATACAAATGAGTTTAGAGTCCCAAAACGTTACCGACTATCCAAATATCAACACTATTTTTATGGTTTGGAAGTTACACGATAGTCCTCAGTTAAAAAATGTATTTCAGCGGTTATGTGCACTGGTTTTAAATCTTAACAATTCTGTTTTTAACAGATTTCCGGATAGCAGAGCAAGCTGTGTGATGGGAATTGGTTATGAAGCCTGGAAGAAGTTGGAACTTCCGGAACCTTTACCAAAGGAATTAGCTGTTTTCAGCGAAGTAAAAGGAGTAAAACATACGGCGGTTTCTACCCCGGGAGACTTACATTTTCACCTTAGGGCTGATAATAATAGTATTTGTTTTGATATGGCCATTGAAATCTCAAAGTTATTAAGCTCTGTGGCAGAAAGTATTTTAGAAATTCATGGCTTTAAATATTGGGATGCACGCTCAATTTTAGGTTTTGTAGATGGTACAGAGAATCCTCATGGAGAGGATAGAGATTATTTTGCGAAAATAGGAGATGAGGATTCTGCCTACAAAGGGGGAAGCTATCTTTTTGTACAAAAATATATTCATAATATGGATGCCTGGAAAGGTCTTTCAACTGAAGAACAGGAAAAGGTAATCGGAAGGTCAAAAGAAAATGATATTGAAATGTCTGATGACGTAAAACCTTCTAACTCCCATATTGCACTAGCCAACATCGGAGATGAATTAAAGATTGTAAGAGATAATATGCCTTTTGGAAGTCCTTCTACTAATGAGTTTGGTACTTATTTTATATCGTATGCAAGTACGTTTACCACTGTAGAAAAGATGCTTACTAATATGTTCATAGGAGATCCACCGGGAAACTATGACCGGATTCTGGATTTCAGTACTGCAGAAACCGGAACC
The DNA here is from genome assembly GCF_002285635.2 of Chryseobacterium piperi. Taxonomy (NCBI): domain Bacteria; kingdom Pseudomonadati; phylum Bacteroidota; class Flavobacteriia; order Flavobacteriales; family Weeksellaceae; genus Chryseobacterium; species Chryseobacterium piperi. The sequence continues at coordinate 3,449,982 of NZ_CP023049.2, forward strand.
TTATTCTTTGTGCCTACCAGAAATATGCTGGATGACTTCGGTGGATAGACTTTAACATAGATCTTCATAAAAGGTAGAATATATTTCTGCCTTTTTTAGTATGATAAAATGAAATTTTAAAAAAAATATTTTTTTGTGTAACCTTTTCAATTCTTTGTTGTCTTTATAATAGAAACAGATTTATAAAATGAAACTTTTGTTCGGAAATAAGAAAGATGATTTGTTGAGCCGCTTGAGAAAACAGGATCCGGCTGCTCAGAAATTGTTTTATGAGCAAAATGTAAAAAAACTACTGAGTGTAAGTAAAAGCTATATCAGTGATTTGTATCAGGCAGAAGATTGTCTTATCAAAGCTTTCTGTAAGATTTTCAAGCATATTGAAGGCTTTAGGGGAGATGGTAATCTTGAAGGCTGGGCGAGGAGGATTGTTGTCAATGAATGTCTGAATTTTATCAAAAGCCGTAAAACGGTTTTTTATCTTGATGAAATTAATCAGTCTTTTATAGAGGAGAATCATGATGAGAATGTAGTCTATGACTTTAATGCTCAAGAGCTTTTAGACCAGTTGCCGGATGCTTATAAAATGGTTTTTAACCTTTATGTTTTAGAGGGATATTCTCATCAGGAGATTGCGGAAACCCTTCAGATTTCTACTGCGGTAAGTAAAACACAGTTATTCAGAGCAAAAGAAAAGCTCAGGAAGATTTACTTTCAACAACAAAAAACACTGAAAAATGAACACTATTAAAAATAATTTCGAAAGTCAGATTAAACAACAAATTGAAGAGAGAGAAATTACCCCTTCAAGAGATTTGTGGTCTGAAATTGAACGACAAACTGAAAACCATCCTCCAAAATCAAACCGTCAATGGTTATTGATAGCGGCGTGCCTGGTTCTTGTATTTAGTTTAGGGTCCGTTCTGCTTTTTTATAATAATCCGAAACAACCGAAATTGCAGACTGTTCAAAAAACAGATCATTCAAATATTGAAAAAAATACTGAAAAAATAACCACCGAATCTCCGGTGCAAATTGTGCAAGGACAGAAAGCTTCTCCAGTAATGGAAGCCAGCAGAAAGGATAAGAAAGTTGAAGCCGTTCAATCACAGGTTTTTGTTGAACGCAAAGAACCTGTCATGATTAAACAAGATCTTCCTGTCTTGGTAACGGAAGTTCCACAGATTCCGTCTTCAAAAATTATCGCACAATCAGACTCTTCAAAAATACGGGTGAAGAAAAGATATGTTGACCCTTCTACTTTACTATTTTCAGTAGAGCATAAAGATGCTATTGAAAAAACGAAAGGAGGAAGCAATGTAGCGACAATCGATCTGAACAGCAAATAATACTTTTTAACAATAAAAAATTAATAATATGATCAAGAAATTTATCGTGATGGGATTCGTATGCCTTTTATCAGTATCGGCATACTCACAAAGAACATTGGGATTTAATCTTCCTTCAAAAGAAGATACAGATGTAAGCCCGATTGTAAAAGAAAAAGTAGAAGAATATGCCACAAAGATCAATGGAATTATCCAGGAGGAAAAAAAGCTGATGGAGGCTGAGCTTCTGGTGCTTCAAAGTAAAGATTTGGAAAAAAATGAATTTAATAAACAGAAAGCTGCCATTGCCGATCGCTTTTCAGAAAAAATAGATCAACGGATAGAAGCGCTAGGATTTGACCTTGATATGGTTATTCAGAAGCAGGTAAGATATTCCCTTCTTAATTCTGATGTGACCTCCAAAGAAGAACTGAAAGCAAAGCTTTTGAAAAAATTTCGTGCGACCAAAAGTATGGAAGGATATGTATCCTATGGAGTAATGACTCTTACAAACAACCTCTCCGATAACGATCTGGATAGAAATCTGGGATATGCGAATAATCTGGAGTTTGGGTTCAAATTTAATTACCAGTTCAGCAGAACGAGTCCATGGGGACTTATTTCCGGAGTTGGTTTTTCATGGAGAACACTACGTTTAGATAATAATATGGTTTTTGCAAAAGATGCCAATGCCAATATTCATCTGGCAAAATTTGAAGGGAATCTGGATAAAAGCAAACTTAGAACAGGGTATATTATAATTCCCCTTGGTCTACAATATAATTTTTCAAAGCTGAAAAATGCAGGTATGGATATTCAGTACAGAGATTATAACAAAGGGTTTAAGGTCGGAGCCAATATGTATGGTGGAATAAGAATGTCCTCAAATAATATTATTAAAGGAGATGATCTGAATTCTAGAAACAGAGGGAATTATCAGGTAAACCCTTTTGTTTATGGCGCGCAGGTTACCCTTTCCTATAATGAATTCAGTATTTTCGTGAAAAAAGATTTCAGTAACTTCTTTAAAGACAATACTTTTAGTAATGATAAAGCTTTGATCTTTGGAGTTGGTCTTTGGTGGTAAAAAAATAGGGTAAAATTGTGAAATTGTTGATTTGTAAAACCGCAGATTTTGTAAAGTTGTCATTTCGACAATAGGAGAAGTCTCTTCATGAGGGTTTTGAATTTTAAAGGTTAAAAACTTTTATGGTGTAATCTTTTAGGCACGGATTACTCAGATTTGTACAGATGCTTATATTGCTTTTTCTCACAAATTAATTTTTATTTTGGTTAAGCATCATCAATACATTGACCGTGTTTTTACTTCAACATCAGATAAATATAAAACTCCGGGAAGCTCCCGGAGTTTTATATTCAATATTTAACGTATAAAAATCTAATTTTTATTTTAAACTTCCTACCATATCTTCAGGTTTCACCCACTCATCAAATTGTTCAGCAGTTAAAAGTCCAAGATTTACAGCTTCTTCTTTTAACGTAGTTCCATTTTTATGAGCAGTTTTAGCAATTTTAGCTGCATTTTCGTAACCGATATGGGTGTTGAGTGCAGTAACAAGCATTAAAGACTTGTCTACTAGTTCTTTGATTCTCTCGTAGTTAGGTTCAATTCCAACTGCACAATGATCGTTGAATGAGATGCATGCATCCGCAATCAGCTGTGCAGACTGTAAGAAGTTGTACGCCATTACAGGTTTGAAAACATTCAGTTCATAATTTCCCTGAGTTCCTGCAAAAGAAATGGTAGTATCATTTCCTAAAACCTGAGCACAAACCATAGTCAGAGCCTCATTTTGTGTAGGATTTACTTTTCCAGGCATAATAGAAGAGCCGGGTTCATTTTCAGGGATATGGATTTCTCCGATTCCGGAACGAGGTCCTGAAGCCAATAATCTAATATCCTGAGCAATTTTAAATAAAGAAACGGCTAACTGTTTTAATGCGCCGTGAGATTCTACAATCGCATCGTGGGCAGCAAGTGCCTCAAATTTATTTTCTGCTGTTATAAAAGGATGATTGGTGAATTTCGCAATATATTCTGCTACAACCATATCATAACCTTTTGGAGTATTGAGTCCTGTTCCTACAGCAGTTCCTCCTAATGCTAGTTCGGAAAGGTGGGGAAGAGTGTTTTTCAAGGCTCTAAGACCGAATTCCAATTGTGCTACATATCCTGAAAATTCCTGTCCCAGAGTTAAAGGAGTAGCATCCATAAGGTGAGTTCTACCGATTTTAACAACATCTTTAAAAGCCTTTGCTTTTTCTGCTAACGTATTTTTTAGTTTTTCAACTGCAGGAATCGTTACCTCTACTACTTTTTTATAAGCAGCAATATGCATTGCTGTCGGATAAGTATCATTTGAAGACTGAGATTTATTCACATCATCGTTTGGGTGAACTTCAGATTTTTCACCTAGTTTTCCACCGTTGTTAACGTGGGCCCTGTTGGACACAACTTCGTTGATGTTCATATTGGATTGCGTCCCGGATCCGGTTTGCCAGATAACCAAAGGAAACTGATCATTTAATTTCCCTTCCAGGATCTCATCACAAACTTTAGCAATCATATCTCTTTTCTCAGAAGGAAGAGCTCCCAAATCAGTGTTGGCATATGCCGCCGCTTTTTTTAGGTAAGCAAATGCTTCAATAATTTCATGAGGCATTGAACCTTCCGGACCGATTTTAAAATTGTTTCTGGAACGCTCTGTCTGTGCACCCCAGAACTTATCAGCAGGAACCTGCACATCTCCCATCGTGTCTTTTTCTATTCTATAATTCATTGTGATTGAAATTTTTATAAAGTTAATGATAAACTGGAAAATTCACAATTTATAATCGTTATAAATATGAAAGGTTATTGCTGATTTTACTCATGCTTTTTTAAGTATGTTTTATTTTTGTACAAACAAAAAATTGAATGGAATTTAGATATCAGGATCCGTATCCGATTGAGAAGGATGATACGGTGTATAAAAAGCTTACATCAGATTATGTAACGATTGAAAAATTAGGAGAAAGAGAAATACTGACCGTTGATCCAAAAGGATTGGAGTTACTTGCTGAAGAGGCGATGGCAGATGTTTCTTTTATGCTCCGCTCTTCACACCTGGAAAGCCTTAAAAGAATTATTGACGATCCTGAAGCTACTGATAATGATAGATTTGTTGCTTATAACTTATTACAGAATGCTGCAGTAGCTGCTGAAGGAGCTCTTCCTTCATGTCAGGATACCGGGACAGCTATTGTAATGGGGAAAAAAGGCGAAAATGTTTATACCGGGGTTGATGATGGGGAGTATTTAAGTAAAGGGATTTACAATACCTATCAGAAAAGAAACTTAAGATATTCTCAGATTGTTCCTTTGACGATGTTCGATGAAAAGAATTCAGGATCCAACCTTCCCGCACAGATCGATTTATATGCTAAAAAGGGAAATTCTTACGAGTTTTTATTTCTAACGAAAGGAGGTGGTTCTGCAAATAAGACGTTTTTGTATCAAAAAACAAAGTCTTTATTGAATGAAAAATCTCTTGAAGAATTTATCAAGGAGAAAATTTCAGATTTAGGAACTGCTGCTTGTCCTCCTTACCATTTAGCGTTGGTAATAGGTGGAACCTCTGCTGAAGCTAATTTAGCAGCTGTAAAAAAAGCATCTGCAAAATATTACGATAACCTTCCTACTTCAGGAAATGACGGAGGACAGGCTTTCAGAGATCTGGAATGGGAGGCTAAAGTTCAGAAAATATGCCAGGAAAGTGCCATTGGTGCTCAATTTGGAGGTAAATATTTAACACATGATGTACGGGTGATCAGATTGCCTCGCCATGCTGCTTCTTGTCCTGTAGGAATGGGAGTGTCTTGTTCTGCCGACAGAAATATTAAGGGTAAGATTACAAAAGAAGGTATTTTCCTTGAACAATTGGAACAAGATCCTAAGAGATTCTTACCAGATACACCCCCACATTTGGAGGAGGCTGTAGAAATTAATTTGAATAAGCCTATGCCTGAAATTCTGGCTGAGCTTTCAAAATATCCGATCAAAACCCGACTGAAATTAAACGGGACTCTAATTGTGGCAAGAGATATTGCCCATGCGAAGATCAAAGAACTTTTGGATAGTGGAAAGCCGATGCCGGAATATTTTAAAAACCATCCGATTTATTACGCAGGTCCTGCAAAGACTCCTGAAGGAATGGCTTCCGGAAGTTTCGGACCGACAACAGCTGGAAGAATGGACGTATATGTCGATGAATTTCAAAATAATGGAGGAAGTATGATCATGTTGGCTAAAGGAAACAGAAGTAAAGAAGTAACAGATGCTTGTAAGAAGCACGGAGGTTTCTATCTTGGATCTATCGGTGGCCCCGCTGCTATTCTTGCTAAAGACAATATCCTTTCCGTAGACGTGGTTGATTTCCCGGAACTAGGAATGGAGGCAGTAAGGAAAATAGAGATCAAAGACTTCCCTGCGTTTATCATTACAGATGATAAAGGGAATGACTTCTTTGCAGATTTAGCCCATTAATTAGTTTAAAATCAAAATAAATTATAAAAATAGAGCTTCGATCTTTTGTGTAAAAAAGAAAAAAGTTCTATTTTTGCCTAAAATCTATAAGAAAAATGATGTTATCAGCATTTTGGCCGTTTTATCAGTTCCTTTGGACAGTTTACTTTATTACAATGTTCCTTGTAGGATTCTGGTGTATCTTTATGTTTTTTGGATTAGTAATCCCAATGTGGTTAAGTGAAGGTTTGATGGAATACTTCGGTAAAGTGAAGCCTTTCGATCCGGAAGATATCAGAAGAAAGAAAATATATGAACAAGAAGGAGTAGAAGTAATTTTCAATGAGCCTAAAGGTCACGGTCCTTTCTTACATGATAGTCACGGACATCATTAATTGATTGTCATTGCTTTTTCACCTTAATTCTGAAAAAGTAATATCAAAGCAAAACAACATATATAAAACCACTTAGTTAACTAGGTGGTTTTTCTTTTTATTCATTTCTCAACTTTTCCGGAGATATACCGAATTTTTTCTTGAAAGCCCGTGTGAAGTTCTGAACATATTCATATCCGCATTCAATGGCAATCTCCTTTATCATCACTTCTTTATCCACAATTAGCTTTTTAGCTTTAAGCATTCTAAGTTCTGAAATATAGTGATTGACTGTAATGTGATATTGAGTTTTGAACTCTTTTCTTATTATATTCTGGTTAACCCCAATAACTTTTCCTATTTCTTCTACCATTATCTTTCTATGGTAATTTTCATCAATATATTTTTTTATAAGTAAAGGAAGTTGAGGTGATGATGCAGTAATGTCCTTTTCGCTGAACTGTTCGAAAATTAAAATCAGTAGCTTAATAATTTTAGCCTCAATAAATAGTTTCTGCATAACACCTTTCTTAGAGCTGCTTGTCATTTCTTTCAGGATCATATGCATCTCGGCTGTCATATAAGGAGGTGTCTCTTTATGCAGAAACATATAATTGTTTTTAGTCATTTTTTCAAGAATTTCTGTGCTTTCCCTATTGGATTCGGGATTGATCAGTTTGAAAACATATTGATAACTGAGCTGAATCTGAAGATATTTTAATAGTTCCTGGCCCTCCGACCAGAGTTCTGCTTTATTTTCCAGAGGCGAATGATAAAGGATATATTGATTTTTTTTGAATAAAAACTGAATATTGTCATCCTGTGCTTCTAAATGAATGTCAGGACTTAGCATGAAAAGGAGATTAAAACTCAACGGGTTTTCAATCATATTGGATTTAGAAATCTTACCGGGACACAGGTTTTCCTGCATTATGATCTTAATGTCTTGGGATTTGAACAATAATCCTCTTTTAGATTCATCCTTTTCTGGATACTCTTTTACGGGCATGGTACTATTGGAAATTAAAGCGGGTATCAGATAACAAAAAGTTTGAAAATGATAACTCAGCGTTAGCCGACTCTACTAATTTTGCGCAAAGTTAAATTAAATTTAGAATAAATAAAAATAATATTCAGGATGCTCAAAAATTTACATTTTGCAATACGGAAAATTGGAGTGGGATTAGGCTTGATCGGTATTGCCAATACTTTTCTATATGCTCAACAGGGGGACGTTATTAATAGGTTACGGGTAGTTTCTGCTAAGAGGAATGTCAATAACCAGATAAGTATTGATACCTCAGGAAAGTATGGAGCTTCTTATGCTGATTTTTCCACCGGAAAAGTCTGTACAAATACCGATCCGGGAAATAATCCCGGAGATATAGGCTGTGTTTCTTTTACTTACAAAGAGGAGCCGGTTTCTTATAGCACGGTAAGAGGAAAAGATGGTAAAATATGGCTTCAGCAGAACTTAGGAAGTACTCAGGTAGCCACATCTATGTCTGATGAAGAATCGTATGGTGACCTGTTCCAATGGGGAAGATGGGACGACTGGCATCAGGTAAGAAACTCTCCTACTACCGGAACGCCGTCTCCAAACTCTCCGGATGGATTAGTGGGAATCAGCTCATTTATCACCGGATCATGGTGGGCAGGGAATACTTTAACTGACCAATGGACGGGCAATAGTGCAGCATCGATAAGTTCTAATGAAGGATTTGACCCTTGTAAGGCAATAGGACAGGGATGGAAAATGCCAAGTCAGACAGACTGGGTAGCTTTACAAAATGCTGAAGTGATCAATAATCCTACTGCCGCTTATAACAGCACTCTGAAATTGCCTGCTGCCGGTTATAGGGGATCAACAACGGGAGATTTTACTTTTGTGGGTCAAAGAGGGTATTACTGGAGTTCTACACCTTCATCATCAGGAGCTAAATATTTCTATATAGGGAGTGTATTAGGAAATGCTGCAGCAGGTGGTCCCAGAGGTCAGGGACAGTCAGTACGGTGTGTCAAGGAGGCTTCGTCTCTTGGGACCTCTGAAACTAAATTGAATACCGTGGGAATCTATCCTAATCCAACTAATGGAATTCTCCATATCAAAACAGGAACCCCTATAGAAAGCTTGAAAGTGGTAAATGAGGCAGGGCAGAGCGTTGAGGTTTTGCTTTCCAATAATGAAATTAATATGCGGGGATTTCCCAGTGGGATATATATTGTACAGTTAAAATTTAAGAATGGACAGCCTTTCTTTAAAAAGATTGTAAAGAAATGATTTTTACATAGCTGTACATCATTAGTAATCCCTTTAAAAGACAGTTCATTTTTTAGTTAAATACTCTATGTATTTATTTTAAAGCCCCAGGTTGATATGGGGCTTTTACCTATTGTATTTATTTCTTCTGAATGAGTTAAAAATCTAATTTAAGTGGTATATCTTAAAAAATAAATTATTTTAGTAAGATATTAATTGAAAAAGACAGATTTTTATGAAGAAATTTTATTCCGGAGTTCTGGTATTGTTGACAGTCCTTCTTTTTGGACAAATTAATTATACCATTACACCAAGCCCGTTTAATGAAACGGATCAGATTACATTGACTATACCAGGAGATCAGATTGATGAATCTGTCTGGGGAGTAACCAATAATGCCATTTACATATGGTCATGGTCTTTGGATGCCACTTATGCTAATAGTCAGGATTGTCCTACGAATGGGAGTTGGAATAACTCAGATGATTTGAATAAATTAAATTACGATTCAACTACAGATGCTTATTCTTTAACCTTTACCCCAACCTCTTTTTTTAGCAGAACCGGAATCGGAATGTTTGGCTTCCTTTTAAAAGATAAGACCGGAAGTCATCAAACCTCGGATACCTTTGTCAATGTAGGTGTATTAAGCTTGACCCTCACTAATCCTTTGACTAATAGTCTGACTTCAGTGCCTTCAGGAACCTCTGTTAACATTGCAGCGACGACGAATGTAAACTCTACTTTCCAGTTAAAAGCTAATGGGACAGTCATGCACTCCACTTCCACACCCTCTTTGTCATATTCATACAATTACACAGTGGGAGCTGATGCCAATATGGAGTTAATGGCTACAGATAATCTAAATTCAAAGAGTGCAACATTTATCTTACAGGTTCCTAGGAATGTCGTTTCTGAAGCTATTCCCAGCTGGATAAGACAGGGGATTAATTATCATCCGACAGATCAGACAAAGGTGGGACTTGCACTATATGCCCCTTTTAAAAATTTTGTTCATGTGATCGGAAGTTTTAATAACTGGGCTGTAAATGACGCATATCTGATGAAAAGGGATACGGCTAATCCTGATCTTTACTGGATAGAATTAAATGGCCTTACTCCTCAGCAACTCTATACTTTTCAGTATAGAACCAATGATTTGAAAAAAGTAGCAGATCCATTTTCTCCGCAGATCCTTTCTTCTTATGATGACCAGTGGATTTCATCTGCAACCTATCCTAATTTGCCTGTTTTTCCAGCTGGACAGGATTTTGAAGTTTCCATGTTCAAAACAGGGCAAGTTCCTTATAATTGGCAAACTACAAATTTCCAAAGACCCAATAAAGAGAATCTAATTGTTTATAAGCTACTGGTAAGAGATTTCACTCTTGAAAAAAACTGGCAGTCTTTGATTAATAAGATTACTTATTTAAAGAATTTAAATATCAATGCTATTGAGCTTCTTCCTATTATGGAGTTTGACGGAAATGTGTCCTGGGGATATAATACCTCTTTTCATTATGCTTTAGATAAAGCTTATGGGACGCCTGAGAAATTGAAGGAGTTTATTGATTTGTGTCACCAGAATGGAATTGCAGTCATTTTAGATATTGCATTTAATCATGCTACAGGAAGGTCTCCGTTGGTAAGGCTTTGGAATGTTGATCCGGATGGAGATGGTTATGGAGATGTTGCTGCAAACAATCCTTATTTTAATCAGGTTCCAAAACACTCCTATAATGTTTTCAATGATTTTAACCATTCAAACCCTGCAACTAAATATTACGTTGAAAGAGCCTTGCAACAGTGGCTGACAGAGTATAAAGTGGATGGGTTTCGCTGGGATCTTACCAAAGGTTTTACTCAAAACTGTTCAGAAAATGACGAGAACTGTACCAATGCCTATCAGCAAGACCGGGTAGATGTTTTAAAAAATTATGCGGATAAACAATGGGCAATTGATCCGGGCTCTTATATGATTTTTGAACATTTAGGTACAGATACCGAAGAACAGGAATGGGCAAATTACAGAGTAGCAGAAGGAAAAGGGGTTCTTCTTTGGAATAAACAGACTGAACCATATAACCAAAATACAATGGGATATAACGAAAACAGTAATTATGATAGAATGGATCATAAGCTCCATGGGTTTACCGATATGCATGCTATTGGATATGGGGAGAGTCATGATGAAGAGAGGCTAATGTATAAAAACCTTGAATATGGAGCTATTAATGGGACTTATAGTGTAAAAAATCTAAATACTGCCCTTGAAAGAATGAAAACTTTTGGCGCTACATTTTTTACGATTCCTGGCCCGAAGATGATCTGGCAGTTTGGTGAACTTGGATATGAATTCAGTATTAACAGGTGTGCGGATGGTTCTATAAATAGTGGATGCAGGACAGATGAAAAGCCGATTGCTTTTATCTTGGGATATGATACTCAGGTTAACAGAAAGGCTGTTTATGATACGTGGGCACAATTGATTAATATCCGCAATACACACCCGGTATTTCAATCAAAAACATATACGGTGGAATCGAATAATCTAAGTAATGATCCCGATGGATTAATTACCAGGATTTTTGTTTATGACAACGCTCTGACTAGCGGGGTAAAGAATGTTGTTGTGCTGGCGAATTACAATACTACTGCAAAAAATGTTGTTCCTTATTTTCCATACACAGGTCAATGGCAGAATTTAATGGATAATACGACGTTAAACATCACTTCCACTATGACTCCTATAACACTTCAGCCAGGAGAGTTCAGGGTTTTTGGAAATTATACGGGGAATTTGTCTGTTATTGATGAGAATACAAAAAATAAATTATCATTACAAATTGCAGATAATCCTGTAACGAACAACGTTGCTCAATTGATTTACCATAAGGCTAAAAATGGTTCAATTTTCATTTATGATATAAGTGGAAAAAAGATGGATTCATTCCAACTCAAAAATGAAGAGGGAATCTATGAGTTAAACTTGAACTATCCGGCAGGTATTTATCTTGTTCATTTAAAGTCCGATAATGGGATTGCTATCCAGAAAATGGTCGTTAAATAACATTGGTTAAGAGAGTGTTTTCTTATTTGAACAGTATAAGAGCCTGTTTAAAAAAGTAATAATAAAAAATAGTAAGGGTTAAAAGTTGCATAAAAATTGTCATTTTAGAGTTGCAAAAGAAAAAAACATCAATGTATCCAACAGACTTAACCCAAACTCAGTGGCAATTTATAAAAAAAGCATTAGATTTTGATGACAGAAAACGAAAATATGATTTGGTTGTCATTTGGAATGCTATCAGTTATTTAGTAAAAACAGGCTGTCAATGGAGACTTTTACCTCATGATTTTCCCAAATGGCAATTGGTTTATTACTATTATTCAAAATGGTCAAATCTGGAGATTTTCGATTTATTATTATCAAAATTGAGAGAGGAAGTACGACGAAACAGGGGTCAGAAAGCGCAGGCAAGTTTAGGAATTATTGACAGTCAAAGTGTTCGTTGGGGAAATAACCGTTCACTCAATGGCTTTGACGGAGGTAAAAAAATAAAAGGAATCAAGAGACACGTTGTGGTAGACAAAAATGGTTTTTTGTTAGCCGTAATGGTAAGTGTAGCCAATGTTCATGAGAGTAAGGCTGCATTGTTACTGATCAAAACACTGCGATATTTACTAATTCCGCTTCAGGTAATCCTGGCGGACGGAGGTTATAGAGGAGAGATTATTGAGGAAATAAGAATTAAGTTTAATTATATCATTCAGATCGTAATGCGGAGTGACAAAAAAGTAAAAGGGTTTGAGCCAATTCATAAACGATGGATTATAGAGCGTACATTTGCTTGGTTTGATAACGATAGAAGATTATGCAGAAATTATGAACTCTTAATGGAATCCTCTGAAAACATGGTCAAATTATCCGCCATAAAATTATTACTGAATAAAATTTAAACAGACTCTAAGTATTTTTTAATAAAACTACTTATACTGTTCAATAAAATAATATAGAAGATTATACTAGTAATGCTATGGTCGGGAATAGAAATTTTGGTAAATTGAAATGTAGATATTTGCCAAATTATATTAATGGTGGCAACTGGAAAGTAGATGATTTGTTTCCAGCTAAACAATACTTGTGTTATTATAAAAAGCATGATGATGATGATGTTAAATAATCCATAACATAAAAGAAATATTTTTTTTTTATGTTGTTTTTTAATCCATTCTATCGGCTTTTTTATAAAAGACTTAATTTCTATACCTGATTTTTCAAGTAAATTTGACGTTGAAGAAATGTCTGATAATAGCCAATAACCATCTGATCTGATGAATGGGAAAATCTGTAGTACACAATAAAATGCTGTAAAATAAGAAAGCAAAAGAAATAAGGCATCTTGCGATAATAAATATAAGATATAAAAGAAAAGCATACACCAGAATTGCATGTAAACTCCTGCTAAATTTGTAATAATACGTTCTTCTTTATGAGAATGCCATATTGCTGAAATATTAGAATAGAGTACCGGGAAAATTATATAAATTCCTAAACCGATTTCACCGTTTTTGCCTGTAAATCTTTTACATGCTGAAATGTGGCCTATCTCATGCAGGAAAATGGTGAGGCCGTAAGGTAAGAAGATCCATATTGAAGAAAAGTTTTCTATCGAAGATAAAGAGGTGGAGAAAAGTAAAAATACAGCTAATGAAGATAAACATGTAAATGTAATCCAAAATGATCTTTTTTGAAATAAAAAAGATATGTATTCTGCTATTCTCCCGGCTTTATCAGGAGTTAAAAGTTCTTTTTGAAAACGAATAAAACTCTTTGATTTTTTGACTTTCTCAGAATTTCTCAAAATGGGGATTTCTAAAAATATCTCTTCTATAAGGTAAATGAATTCATTTTCTGTAATATCTTCATTTTTGAAAATCAAATTGAATGTTTCTGTTGCCTCTTTGTATGTTATAGCAGCAGAAAGAATATTAATCAGTTCCTTAGTCTCACTGTTAATGGTAAAATACTTTCCCGAAATTTCTAATATCCAATTTCCAGTTTGCTGCTGAGAAATGATATAATTATTTTTGATTATAGCCATTATACATTTTTTGTGAGATTTAAAATTAATTTTATATTTTTTTCAAAATCAATTAATGTTTTAGTAGCCCATTGGTTTAATTCATTAAAATTATTTTTTGCAGCAATGTTTTTAGCTGCAACGAGGTTATCTTTACTATATTGCATGAGTTCTTCGGCAATTCCAGAAACATAGAATACCCTTTCCTCAAATCTGTCGAGGTCCAGTTCATTAAATAGATTATTATTTTTTATAAACTCTTTTACAAGGGAGCGGGCATACGTCCATTGATTATTGATGGTGTCTGAGTGGAAATCTTCTACATCATCATTCATTTGTATGGCTTTAAATATGTGTGTGTAAGCTTCTTTTAGTTGTTCGATATCATGAAGAGGTTCAAATATAAAATGAAGACCAATAATAGGAATATAAGCAAGACAATGTTTGCCAATTGCATATTTCTCAAAATCTTCTAAGGTATATTTAGTTTGCAAAGTCATATTGTTTTTCTCTTTCAAGATTGTTGTATAATAAATAAAATTTTGTTCATTGAGATGGTTCCAAAATATGTGATTATCAGGAAAAATTTTGATTAAATTTTTTATAGCTTCCTGATAATTTTTTATAGCATGAAAAGGTTGTTTTTTTAGTTCTTGTGCGGATGTTTGGCTATAATTACCGTCCATCATTCTATCTATTTCCAGTGTAAAATATGAAAAGCATTCAACTGAAGTATTAAACTTATTAAGTAATTCTGTATCGTGGATGATAAAATTGCTTTTTAAAAAATAAACTTGATTTCTAAAAAAAAAGGGGATTGGTTTTTGATTGTTCATTGTGTAAAGTTTTAGTTTTAAAGTGCCTGTCCTTACAGGCACTTTTTAGGGGTTTTAATAAAATACTTCACCTCCACCTGTTCCTGGGTCAGGATTCGGATTAACAATTATAGGTGGAATATATGGAGTTGGTGCGGGAGTGGGCTGTGGTTGGTACCATGGTTTAGGAACGCAATAATAAAAAGTAAACTCTTTACGTTCTTCAAGTTTCTCGATAGAAAACTTAGCTAATTTTTCATTTAAATTTTTCATAAATTATATTTATAGGGTTAAAGATTATAATTGTTTTGCGAGTATGTTAATATATCACGTGTACCGGTTTCCAATCACATTAGTATTTTTATGATTGGGATACTCTGGTCTTTTAAAATGATACTGTAATCAAGAGTGTTTACTTATATAGAAAAATTTGGATTAAATTTTCTATAGCAAGTTTTCTGATGTACTATTGTGATTGCTAATTATAATATATCATTTTAGAGTACCTTTAAGCCAGATGTTTTTTAATAAAATACTTCGTCCCCGCCTGTTCCTGGGTCAGAATTTGGGTTGACGGTAGGAGGTATATTATATAAGGATTTGATAAAGGAGCATTAGCTGACTGTGGCTGGCACCATGGTTTAGGAATGGAGTAATAGAAAGTAAACTCTTTACGTTCTTCAAATTTCTCAATAGAGAACTTAGCTGATTTTTTGTTTGAATTTTTCATAAAATTGTATTTATCGGTTAAAAATTATAATGGTCTTGCAAGTATGTTAAGTTTGTCACTTTTACCATTTCCCCAAATCACGGTAAAATCTTCATTAGGTGAGTTTCTCGATGCAATGCCAGCACCTTTTAAAACAATGGTATAATTTCCCGCAGGTAGTACTGCTTCACAGGTAGGGTTGAGTCTAAATGTCTCCGTCATCGAGCTAGGGGTTCTATTTGAGTATGTGAAGCCATCAGTGATATAACTTGAGTTTAGTGTAATTCCACTCGATGCAGGTGCGTTTGTAAAAGAGATAATAGCAACAAGAGCTTTGTTTTTGCCGTCCGTAATTGTTTCTCCTGATGGGCTTTGTATGGTGGCTGAAAGTATTGAAGATATATATATAACAGATCTTTGTTCAAGTGTAAAAGAGGTTGTTAGTAGATTGTCGGTAAGTTGATAAGTCTCATTTGCCTGGATATTTAATCTTGTAGGTGTGAGAATGGCGTCTTCACCAGGCTGTGTATATGTCCCACATATTTGCATACCTTTTTTTACTGATGTGTCACCATTATGGTCTACATACAAAGGGGAGGTTGTATTACTGCCTGTAAAAATATTGGGATTATTATCTATATTGAGACCATCCACTCTAATTGTTGGCTTCGTGAGACTAATACCCGTGTTTCCAATATTGGAAGTAGAAATGCTGGAAACTCCACTTACATGAAGTTTTTCTTTAGGGTTATTGGTCATGATTCCAAAATTTTCCTGTGAGAAAATATAAGGACTGGTTAATAAACCTAGTATATATAGTAATTTTGTATAATTGTTCATTGTTTAATAATTGTAATGGTTACCTTTAGATTACTGTATAGGATAAGCTACTATGCTTATTGTGTCTGAGCCTTCTCCACATATAATTCTCAATGATGTTTGCGTAGATTCAGTTTCTACAAAAAGATCAATATCCAAAGTATAATTACCTTGATAAAGAAATAAGGTATCATCGGAGGAGATATATAAAACTCCTGACCCATCGATATTGTCTACTACATTATTGTATGTACGTAATGACTCTCCAAAGTAAGCATTTTGCTCTGTAGAAATTCCTGAAGGAGCTGTTGAGAATCTGAATCTTGTCCCCCAGAGTCTGCTGGAACCATCAGTAATTGCACTGCCATCAGTAGCCTTTAAAAAGCGGAAACTAGTTATAGAATTGAATTTAATAAGGCAAGGAAAAGGAATGTCAAAATTGAAAGAGCGGATGGTTGAATTTGTTGAGGTTGTTTTCGGAGTTTGATTAATTATAATAGGAGATGGTATATAATCTTTTTCTGAATTAAGAGTATTAATAGGATCAATGAATAAAAGAGGTATTGCTAAAGGATGAGATAAAACTAAATCCCCCTCATCAGTAACTGAGACTGGACATATATTATTTGCGAATTGATTGATGTTACTTAATCCGTCGACCCTTACGGTGGGCCTTACAATATTTACAGAAGTCTCTGGAATAGGGGTCGATGATGTCTTACCAGAAACATGAAGCGCCTTTTGGGGATTAGTGGTTGAAATTCCAACTTGAGCTAATGCAATGCTAGTATTAAGTATAGATAAACTTAAAAGTAATGCTTTTTTCATATTTTGTGTGTTTATTGTTTTTTAATAGCTTACAGGAGTAATACTTATAAGCATCTGTTGTGTGTTCTGGCTTATACGATTAATCGAAAAATTCATATTAGGGTCTTGTGAGTATCCATAAAGAACAAGTGTGTAATCACCTTTAGGTAGGTATAAATCTTTTTTGGGCTCAATATAAAATGATCCGTCTAACTGAGCTCCTTCATTATTGGTACTGTGAGAAATGATACTCTGTCCAAAAGAAATATCGGTTGAAATGTTGGAAGGAGCTTGTGTTAATTTGAAATAGCTTCCAAACAATCTGGCTTGCCCATTTTTTAACAATGTATTTGATGAAATCTGATTAGTTATTGACATTCCTATTCTCGCTTCCATATGAACTATTGATGGAAATTCTAAAGTGAATGTTTTACTTGTTACAGGTTGTTCTGTAGCTCCTTTTATGTCAGTTTGGGGTAAGGGAGCCAACCTGTAAAATTGATTGGTTAGAGAATTGTTTAGGATAACTAGATTTCCTTCAGAGTCAGAAAAGACTCTTTTTTTTGATAGGGAATTTTCATGAGCAGTATTATTTTGGCTATTAAGTCCATCAATTCTGATAATGGGCTGTGATGTATCTTTTCCAAAACCAGATATGTGTAAATCTTGTTGTGGAAAAGATGTATTAATCCCTACCTGCGCATTAATCAATATGTTGAATAATATAAGTGATAATGCGACTAGTAATATTTTTTGATTTTTCATCTTTGCTTGTGATTTAGAATTTATTTCGTTGATTGATAGATCAAATGTATGTATTATTTTTTTAAATAATTATTAAAAAACTAGCTTTATATGGCATTAATTAAACTTAATTTATTTTTTTAATTTATTTTTTAAACTATTACAGCTGTAATGTGTTTGTTGTTGATTTGTTTGTATTTTTTTTCATTTTTTCATTTTTAAATAATATTGATTAAAACAAAACATAAATAATCCATTATTGATTAACTATAACTTATAATTATTAATAATTATAAGTTGAAAATATCATTAAAAAAATACAATGTGTAGCATATAATATTTTTTTATTCTTTTTTGATATTTTATGAATTTATTTTATATACATGCGTTGGGAAGTAGCTTAATATTTGGCGAATTTTTCTAGAGAGGCTTAATGATCAAAAGAGTTTATTATTTATAAAAGATATAATTTTCAATTGATTGTTCTTGCTGGTGTTTTAAAATATAATGGGTTTTTAAAACTGAATATTTTTTAAAGAGAGTCTTATTTTATTTTCTCCAACTTAGATTTGGAGATGGGTGAAAGTATTTTTTGTTCCAATTTATATAATATACTGGACTACATTTTTTAACATTTGTCAATAGGCTGATTAGATGAGAAAGGAATGAAATAGAGATCGTTAATATATATTTTTGAAGACTTTGATAAATAGTGAAGCTGGTCTAGGTTAGGAAATAAAAAGTCTTAGGAAATTATTTTATCTTTTTTAGATTGAAGTCTTTCTGAATCAGAAAACTAAAGGAGTTTTAAATTGAATTAATAATTCATATCTTTGCACCCACAAAATTTCTATAATGTCTAAGTCGTTAATTCCAAAATTAGAAGCTATAAAGCAAAGATATAATGAGGTTGCGGACCTTATTATCCAGCCTGATGTTATTTCAGATCAGAAAAGATACTCTTCTCTGAATAAAGAATATAGCGATTTGGGAAAGATTGTCAAAGTTTACGATCAATACAAATCTGCTCTGGATGCCATTCAGGAATCTGATGAGATCATTGCTGATGGTTCGGACAGAGACCTGGTAGATTTGGCAAAAGAAGAGAAGTTAGAAGCACAGGGTAAGATTCCCGGATTAGAGGAAGAACTAAAAGTATTGTTAATTCCGAAAGATCCTGCTGATGATAAAAATATTATTGTAGAATTACGTGCCGGAACAGGAGGTGATGAAGCCGCAATTTTTGTAGAAGATATCTATAGAATGTATTCTATGTACTTTAAAACGAAAGGCTGGAGACACGAAATTACTGATTCTAATGAAGCTGCAAAGGGATATAAGGAACTGATCATGAAGGTGGAAGGTGAAGGCGTGTATGGGATCATGAAGTTCGAATCCGGAGTTCACCGTGTACAGCGTGTTCCTGAAACTGAATCTCAGGGAAGAGTTCATACTTCTGCAATTACAATTGCTGTTTTACCCGAAGCTGAAGAAGTAGATTTCGAATTAAATCCTGCGGATATCGAAATGCAGACTTCACGCTCAGGTGGAGCTGGAGGACAGAACGTAAACAAGGTTGAAACTAAAGTTCAATTGACACACAAGCCATCAGGATTAGTTGTGGTATGTCAACAGGCTCGTTCTCAGTTGGCTAACCGTGAATTGGCGATGGAAATGCTAAGAACGAAACTATACGATATCGAATTGCAAAAAGTTCAGGGTGATATTGCCGCACAACGTAAATCAATGGTATCTACCGGAGACCGTTCTGCAAAGATTAAAACCTATAATTATCCACAAGGAAGAGTCACAGATCACAGGATTAATAAATCGATGTATAATCTGGATGCTTATATGAATGGGGATATTTCTGAGATGATTGACGCCGTAATTATGGCTGAAAATGCAGAAAAAATGAAAGGAGAAGAAGATAATTATTAAGATTCTTAAAATAAATATAAAAAGCCTCTGATTTTTTAGAGGCTTTTTTATTTTTAATGCTCAAATTCAACATATCAAAACAAAATATAAACTATGAAAAATTACAAGACTATTTTATTTTTACTATTAGCACTCTTCGGTCATGCTTTTAAGGCTCAGGAAGTCAATAAGCCCGCGGAAGTTTTTGGTTTTTATTTTAATACTTTTATTAAATATGATCATGCTGCCCTTGTAAACCTAAATAATTACTTAAGACCAACGGTTGAAGGTAAAGACGCTTATCAAATAAACTTTCAGGAATCATCGGAACAAATGATAAAAGTTAGTACAGATAGTTTTTTATCAATGTTCCCAGCCAATACAGCGAGTGCGTGTAAAGTGGAGGCAGAAAATTATTTCAGGGCGTTATCTGATAACTTTAAACAAGGAAAGCTATCAGTGAAGGAAGTCAAACTGGTTCAGAATGAATATGTACAAGATCAGAAAATTGCGAACATAGCCTATTCTGTGAGCTTTAAGGTTCCCTCTAAGTTACCAGATCTGCCCTTGTCGGATCCTAAAAAGGTAAAGAGTGACGAATTGAAAAAGTATCTGGCTGAAAGTACCGAAAAATTTAAGAATGCTGACAAAATAGTAACCACAGAACAGGAATTTAGTTTATATGAGCTTAAGGAAGGAACAAAGATTTATTATTGGAATGGAAGTCCCGATAAAATTGTTTCAACACTTACAGACTTCTATTTTGAAAATTTTGGTGGAAAATAATAAATATTGTATAACATTGATTGTTATAAAGAACCTTCGTTTTTCGGAGGTTTTTTTTATTTAAAGAGATTATGTATTTTTGATAAAATCCTTCGAAATGAATTTTAAACCTATTTTATTAACGGCTGGAGTTTTGTTTTCAGCATCTTTTTATTCACAAAAAATGAATTATCCTAAAGCATTAAAAGGGAATCAGACAGATACTTATTTCGGAACTGCAGTAGCAGATCCGTTCAGAGATTTGGAAAATGATTCAGAACCTACTAAAAAATGGGTAGATGAAGAGGTGGCTTTTAGCCAGGATTATCTCTCAAAAATCCCTTTCAGGGAAAAAATCAAAAGCCAGCTAAAGGATATTTGGAATTATAAAAAGATCTCAGCTCCTTTTAAAGAAGGGGAGTATACCTATTATTCTAAAAATGATGGTTTACAGGCACAATCCGTTTTATACAGAACCAATAATAAAACAAAGGCTACAGAAGTATTTCTGGACCCGAATAAATTTTCAGAAAAGGGAACTACTTCACTTTCTCAGCTTTCATTTAATAAAAAAGGAAACTTAGCGGCCTATTCTATTTCGGAAGGCGGAAGTGACTGGAATAAAATCATTATTCTTGATGCGATCACTAAGAAGCAAATCGATGAAACATTAGTTGATGTGAAATTCAGTGGGATTTCATGGCAGGGAGATGAAGGCTTCTATTATTCAAGCTACGATAAACCGAAAGAAGGGACTGTGCTTTCAGGAATGACAGATAAACATAAGGTTTACTTTCATAAATTGGGGACAAAACAATCTGAAGATCAGTTAATCTTTGGGGGTGAAAAAACACCAAGAAGATATTTAGGAGCTGGTGTTTCTGAAGATCAGCGTTACCTTATTATTTCTGCCGCTAACGCTACTAATGGGAATGAATTATATATCAAAGATCTAAAGAATGGAGGAGACTTTATTCAGATTAATAAAGGATTTGATATCAACGCCCGTATAGTAGACACAGAAGGAGATGATCTTTTTATTTTTACAGATAAGGATGCTCCGAATATGCGTTTGGTGAAAACAAGTATCAAAAACCCTTCTCCTGAGAGTTGGAAAGATGTTATTCCTGAGACGAAAAATGTATTAGGAATTTCTTCAGGCGGAGGTTATTTCTTTGCCACTTATATGGTTGATGCTATCGACCAGGTAAAGCAATATGACAAAACAGCAAAACTGATCAGGGAAATTTCACTTCCTGGAAAAGGGAATATTTCCGGTTTTGGAGGAAAAGAAAAGGAGAAAGAGCTTTATTTTTCTTTTACCAATTATATTACTCCGGGGACCATCTATAAATTCAATGCAGACTCCGGTCAGTCAGAAGTATATCAAAAGCCGAAAGTAAAATTTAATCCTGAAGATTATATTTCAGAACAGGTATTTTATACATCAAAAGACGGAACTAAAATTCCGATGATGATCAATTATAAAAAAGGAACAAAACTGAATGGTAAGAATCCAACTATTCTTTATTCTTACGGAGGCTTTAACATCAGTCTGCAACCTGCCTTCTCTGTTGTCAATGCAATATGGATGGAGAATGGTGGTATTTATGCTGTTCCGAATATCCGTGGTGGAGGTGAGTATGGTAAGAAATGGCACGATGCAGGAACTAAAATGCAGAAGAAAAATGTGTTTAATGATTTCATTGCTGCGGGAGAGTATTTACAAAGTAAAGGATATACTTCAAAAGAGTACATGGCACTTTCTGGGAGATCAAATGGAGGGTTGCTTGTTGGGGCTACCATGACGATGAGACCTGATTTGGCGAAAGTTGCATTTCCGGGTGTAGGGGTACTGGATATGTTGAGGTACAACAAGTTTACAGCAGGAGCTGGTTGGTCTTATGATTATGGTACTGCGGAAGACAATAAGGAAATGTTTGAATACCTAAAATCTTATTCGCCTGTACATAATGTAAAATCTGGAACATGTTACCCATCTACGATGATTATTACCAGTGATCATGACGATAGGGTAGTTCCTGCACATTCATTTAAGTTTGGAGCAGAGCTACAGGAAAAGCAAGCTTGTAAAAATCCTATTCTACTAAGAATTGAGAAAAATGCCGGACATGGTGCCGGAAGATCAACGGAGCAGGTTATTGGAGAAAATGCTGATTTACTCTCTTTTGCTCTTTTCGAAATGGGGATTAAAAACATTAAATAATTCACCTAATGGAGTTTAAAAACGGCCGGCTCTATTAGAGTTGGCCGTTTTTTTTGATCATCACTTTCCCTGGCTTATGTGGATCTATGGCTATCAAGTGCTTTCTTGTATTTTGGTTTATTAATTTCATAATTATTTAAATAATGATTAAGAGTCTGTTTAAATTTTATTCAGTAATAATTTTATGGCGGATAATTTGACCATGTTTTCAGAGGATTCCATTAAGAGTTCATAATTTCTGCATAATCTTCTATCGTTATCAAACCAAGCAAATGTACGCTCTATAATCCATCGTTTATGAATTGGCTCAAACCCTTTTACTTTTTTGTCACTCCGCATTACGATCTGAATGATATAATTAAACTTAATTCTTATTTCCTCAATAATCTCTCCTCTATAACCTCCGTCCGCCAGGATTACCTGAAGCGGAATTAGTAAATATCGCAGTGTTTTGATCAGTAACAATGCAGCCTTACTGTCATGAACATTGGCTACACTTACCATTACGGCTAACAAAAAACCATTTTTGTCTACCACAACGTGTCTCTTGATTCCTTTTATTTTTTTACCTCCGTCAAAGCCATTGAGTGAACGGTTATTTCCCCAACGAACACTTTGACTGTCAATAATTCCTAAACTTGCCTGCGCTTTCTGACCCCTGTTTCGTCGTACTTCCTCTCTCAATTTTGATAATAATAAATCGAAAATCTCCAGATTTGACCATTTTGAATAATAGTAATAAACCAATTGCCATTTGGGAAAATCATGAGGTAAAAGTCTCCATTGACAGCCTGTTTTTACTAAATAACTGATAGCATTCCAAATGACAACCAAATCATATTTTCGTTTTCTGTCATCAAAATCTAATGCTTTTTTTATAAATTGCCACTGAGTTTGGGTTAAGTCCGTTGGATACATTGATGTTTTTTTCTTTTGCAACTCTAAAATGACAATTTTTATGCAACTTTTAACCCTTACTATTTTTTATTATTACTTTTTTAAACAGGCTCTAAATTATTATTATGTTAAATTGAAAACGAAAATTTTACAAAAATTGCATATCTGTTGAAAATTATAAGTTGTTTTTGGTTTGTTTTTGCTTATAATTATTAAATTTGTCTCTAATGATTTAAACTTATTAATGCTAATTATTACATTATTGAATTTATGAAAAAGAGAATTTTACTTATTTGTGCATTGGCCGCTGGTCTTTCCAGTACCTATGCGCAGAGATGGGAGCCGGCTTCAAGAGTAGCTCCAACAAGAAAAGAGGTAGATGTTAAATATACTTACAGAGTAGACCTGGCATCACTTAGAAATCTTTTAAAAGATGCTGTAGAAACAGGGAGTGGTGCAAAGGCTGTTGTTATTTCTTTACCTACTGTTGAGGGTAAAATTGAGAAATTTGCAGTGTATAACAATCCTGTTATGGAGAAATCTATGGCAGACCGTTATCAATTAGGATCTTATGTGGGGGTTGGAATTGATGATCCTTCTAAATATGTTAGATTCAGTACTTCACCAACTGAGACGCAGTCTATGATTATCAAGGATGGACAGTATCAGTTTCTAGAACCCATAAGTGCGGATAAACAAACTTATGGAGTTTTCTATAAAACTAAGAGAACGACTGGTGGACATGGTTTTGATTGTTCTACAGAAGAAAAAGATGTTAAAGACATCAAGTTGTTATTGGAAAACGGTAAAAAAAAACTTTCTAATGTTGGAATTACCAATAGACCTTCCAGTACAAAATACAGAACATATAAATTAGCATTATCTGTTACCGGAGAATATACTCAGCACTTCGGTGGTGTTGCTGGAGCAGCAGCACAGATTAATAGCACCATCACCCGGGTCAATGGGGTTTTTGAGAAAGATTTTGGAGTTAAATTACTCGTTCAGGATTTACCTGCAATTATTTATGCGGACCCAGATACAGACCCTTATTCAGTTGCTGATGATATGGGTAACTGGAATTTGGAGCTCCAACAAACTTTGACTTCACAGGTCGGAAACGGAAATTATGATATAGGGCACTTGTTTGGTGCTTCCGGAGGAGGAGGTAACGCAGGATGTATCGGATGTATTTGTGTAAATCCTACTACTGCAGATCCTGAAGGAAAAGGATCCGGATATACTTCTCCTGCAGATGGGAATCCTAATGGGGATACTTTTGATATTGATTATGTAGCTCATGAAATGGGGCATCAGTTAGGAGGTAATCACACTTATTCAATGAGTACCGAAAGCTCTGGAGTAAATGTAGAACCTGGAGGAGGAACTACTATTATGGGGTATGCTGGAATTACACAGGATAATGTCCAAATGAATTCTGATGCGTACTTTCATTATGCATCGATTAATCAAATTTTAACCAATCTTGAAGGTAAGCCTGCTGCTTGTGGAGTATCTCAGGATATTACAACAAATACTCCTCCTGTAATCTCTCCACTTACTGCTTACAATATTCCTAAGGGAACTGCTTATTACCTTGATGCTACGGCTACAGACGCTCAAAATGATCCTCTAAATTATACATGGGAACAATATGACAGTGTAGATAGTTTTGCTTCTATTTCAGGAGATAGCGGATGGGGATACAATCTTCAGGGGTCTTTAGCCAGATCATTTTCCGGAACAGCAAGTGGAAGAAGATACTTTCCAAGCATGCCTTTGGTAATGAACGGAACCCTTACTAACAAGGCGACATGGGAAACTGTTCCTTATATCCCACGAACATTACACTATGCAGTAACTGTAAGGGATGCAAATAATGTAAGACCGATGTTGTCTTCTTCTGAAACTACAGTAACGGTAGGAAATGACGGACCATTTAAATTCAATGGACTATCAACTTCTTCAATTTTGTATAACGATGCTTCCAATACAATTAAATGGGAAGTGGCCAATACCAATTCAGCTCCGTATAATGTTGCTAATGTAAAGATAGATTACACAACCAATAACGGAACAACATGGACGGATTTAGTAGCTTCTACTCCCAATACAGGAAGTTATTCTGCACAAATGCCAAGTAGTTTGACAGGTGCTGTCAAATTTAGAATATCTGCAATTGGAAATATATTCTATGCAGTGTCACCTCAGGTAACTATTGGAACAGCTCCTACTTCAACAACTAATGCTCCTACAGGAGTAACGGCTATTGATACGGAAATATTTAAAACAACAGCAAGAGTAGGATGGAATAATGTACCGGGTGCAACTTATTCTATCAACTATAGAAAAGTAGGAGTCACAAACTGGTCTAATGCTACGAGCGCTACCAGCTCTGTAGTACTCAATAACCTTGAAGATGAGACTAACTATGAAGTACAAGTTGCTGCAGTAGTAAATAATGTTCCGGGAACATTCTCAAATAACTACGCCTTCAAAACGAAAGGACTAAAAACCGGAGTTGACTATTGTTTAATGACTACCGGAGGAAATAATATGTTGAGCACATTCTATAGTGCGCTTTTAACAATGTCTGTAGCTAACCTTACCCATTCCGAAGGAACAACAGTACCTGCCATATCGAAAACATACAAAGACTATAGCGAGGTTCCTGCAAAAACAATTAACCTGACAAAAGGGACGCAGTATAATTTATCTTACACTAATTATGCAAACAGAGCCGGTGGTTATAATGATTGGATGCAGATATGGATAGATTATAACAGAAACGGGATTTTTGAGGCATCAGAGAAAATTGGTGCTCAGAGTGGTGCTCCTAATGGTAATGCAATGCATTCAGGAACAATAACCTTTACGGTTCC
Source organism: Chryseobacterium piperi (assembly GCF_002285635.2). Classification (NCBI taxonomy): domain Bacteria; kingdom Pseudomonadati; phylum Bacteroidota; class Flavobacteriia; order Flavobacteriales; family Weeksellaceae; genus Chryseobacterium; species Chryseobacterium piperi. Next base: position 3,476,135 of record NZ_CP023049.2, read on the forward strand.
TGCTACGGCATATTCTGGTGACAAAACTTTAAGAATGAGAGTGGCAAGTACATTCTTTAATGCATTAAATGATCCATGTGGAAGCCCATCTGTTCCTGCTGGAGGAGGTCAGTTTGTTTCCGCAGGTGCATTCAGAGATTTCCCTGTAAAAATAACAGACGCTCTTGCAGTAAGAGAAACGGATGCCGTTAAATCTGAAATTGAGATTTATCCAAACCCTGCCGATACTTTTGTTGAAGTTAAGAACTTAAAAGGTAAAGCAGATTATAAGATCTACAGTGCTGAAGGAAGATTAGTACAAAGTGGTAAACTGGATGGTCAGAGAATTAATGTAGCTTCATTGATTAAAGGAATGTATGTCATTACTATTACTGGTGAAACTAAAACATACAATACCAAGCTGATTAAGAAATAATATTATTCTGTTATATTAGATATGAGCCGGACAATTGTCCGGCTTTTTATTTGGGTAATACACCGATAATAGGCAACTTAAGTATTGTTTCGTGTTTCATTCAAAAAAATTAACTTTACGGAGATAAAATTATTGAAATGCGAAAGACAATTTCTGTAAGAAAACTGGATCTAAATATAGCACCTAAAGAAAGTGAAATTTATAATTTCGAAAAAGATGGACTAGAACTGAAATCATCTTATACTGATAAAGATGTTAAAAATATCACTTTAACAGAGACATCTCCGGGAATAGCTCCCTATTTGAGAGGACCTTATTCTACGATGTATGTTCAAAAGCCTTGGACGGTCCGTCAGTATGCCGGGTTTTCTACTGCTGAAGAATCTAATGCATTTTACAGAAGAAATTTAGCAGCCGGACAAAAGGGGCTTTCTGTAGCTTTTGACCTCGCAACCCATAGAGGATATGATTCTAATCACGCGAGAGTGGTAGGGGACGTAGGAAAAGCGGGAGTAGCTATTGATTCGGTTGAGGATATGAAAATCCTATTCAATGAAATTCCTTTAGATGAGATTTCGGTTTCCATGACAATGAACGGAGCTGTTCTTCCTATTTTATCTTTTTACATAGTGGCTGCGGAGGAGCAAGGCGTAAAGCAGGAGCTTCTTTCAGGAACGATTCAGAATGATATTTTGAAGGAGTTTATGGTGAGAAATACGTATATCTATCCACCGACACCTTCCATGAAAATTATTGCAGATATTTTCGAATATACTTCCCGGAATATTCCGAAATTTAACTCGATCTCTATTTCAGGGTATCATATGCAGGAAGCAGGAGCTACTCCGGTTCTGGAAATGGCTTATACCTTAGCTGACGGGTTAGAATATGTAAGAACGGGAATCAAAGCGGGAATGAATGTGGATGATTTTGCCCCAAGGCTTTCATTTTTCTGGGCAATCGGAATGAATCACTTTATGGAAATTGCTAAAATGCGTGCTGCACGATATATCTGGGCTAATCTTTTAAAGCAATTTAATCCCCAGAATCCAAAATCCTTAGCATTAAGAACGCATTCTCAGACTTCAGGATGGTCTCTTACGGAACAGGAGCCTTTTAATAATATTACCAGAACAGCAATCGAAGCATTGTCATCGGCTTTGGGAGGAACACAATCCCTACACACCAATGCATTGGATGAAGCTATTGCTTTACCAACAGATTATTCAGCAAAAATTGCCAGAAACACCCAAATCATTTTGCAACAGGAAAGTGGGATTTGTGATGTTGTAGATCCAATGGGAGGAAGTAATTTGGTTGAAAGTCTTACTCAGCAGATGATTGAAGAAGCCATGCGATACATTGATGAGGTAGAGCAGGAAGGAGGAATGACAAAAGCCATTGAAGCTGGAATTCCTAAAATGAGGATCGAAGAAGCTGCGGCAAAAAAACAAGCAAAAATTGATAGTGGGGAAGAATTTATTATTGGAGTAAATTCATTTAAATCTACCCTCAAACAAGATCTGATTGAAATATTAGATATTGATAATACGGAGGTTCGAAGAAAACAAATCGAAAGATTAGATTCTATAAAAAATACAAGAAATACTGAAGCCGTAGAAGAAATTCTCAATGAGATCAGGGAAAGCGCTAAAACGGGAAAAGGAAATCTTTTAGCATTATGTATTGAAGCAGCAAGAAGAAGAGTCACCTTAGGTGAAATGAGCGATGCTATGGAAGAAAGCTTTGGAAGGTATAAGGCTAATATTAAAACAATTTCAGGAGTATACGCAATGAATGCCGGGAAAAACGAATATTTTGAAAAAGCTCTTCAACTCACTCAAAAATTTGAGGAAGAAGAAGGTCGACGCCCAAGATTAATGGTTGCCAAAATGGGACAGGACGGGCACGATAGAGGAGCAAAAGTAGTAGCAACAGCATTTGCCGATATGGGATTTGATGTTGATGTAGCTCCTTTGTTTCAAACCCCTGAGGAAGTTGCTAAACAGGCTGTGGAAAATGATATTCACATTCTGGGAGTATCTTCATTGGCGGCAGGTCATAAAACTTTAGTTCCCCAAGTTGTAGAAGAATTAAAAAAATTAGGAGCCGATGATGTAACGATTGTTGTAGGTGGAGTTATTCCTCAACAGGATTACGAATTCCTTTATGCCAACGGGGCTGACTTCATTTTCGGACCAGGAACAAACCTTCCGAAATGTGCAGTAGAGATACTGGATAAATTTCTAAATAAAAGTTAAATGTTTGATGGCAGGGCTTTTTTTGTACGGTTTTTGCACTTTTAAGTGAAAAATTTAGATATGGCTTATACAGTAATTTCAATGTTCCCTGCAAATATAGATGCAGAAGAAGTAAAAAAAGAACTACAAGATCAAGGATTTGATGAAGCAGATATCATTGTTTCAAAATCAAAATTAGAAAACGAATCATCTACAGATGGTTATGAAGATGATGAGAAAACAAAAAGTTTTTGGGATCATATTTTTGTGAATGAGATAGAATTACTGTCTGCTTATAGAGAAGGAAGTATAGGAAAAGTTTGTATAGTAGTGTATACATCATCCATAGAAGAAGCGAAAAAAGCGAAAACGGTTTTAAATGAGCATGGAGCTATCGAGGTTACAAAAGAAAAGTCAGATCATGATCATAGCACTCACAGGCAAGACAACAGTGAGACAGCAGGCTTACCGGAAGACGTATATAATGGAATTATTGCGAAGGCAAGACATAATGTATATTTTCTTGACTCTGAAAGGGTATATAGCCCTAATAGTAGAGGAATGGATGCAAGAACAGATACTTTAGGTTCTAAAGACTAAAATAATAAATCAGCATAAAAAAAGCCCCAATAGAATATTCTATTGGGGCTTTTTTATGCTATAATAAACGGGAAAGGAATCTAATATAGTAGAAATGATTTATTATAAATTTATTCTATTTAGAATAAGAAAATAGTCTGAAAAACCTTTGGAATACCCGAAAGAATACAAAATATTTAGCTATTGTAAAAAAATGAATAATACTTTATAAGTGAAACGTAGTGAAGTTTATAAATCATAATTAGAAAAATCGATTAAATAAAAAAACTAAAAAATAAATAAAAAAGAAAAAACGATGGTTTTTTAGTGTTTTAACATTTTTTTTGATGTTTTGGTATGAATAAATTATAAATTGATCCTTTTAAATACTATAATATGAATAAAAAATTATTTTTGATGTCTATTTCTGTAGCTTTTCTTTTCGCTTTTGATAAGGTTAATGCGCAGGACTCAGCAATGCTTGTTGAGGAGTACTATAAAAAAAGTGGGCAATTAGCCCAAAGAAACAACTCCTAATGATCAAGTTGGGGTTATTGTATTGAACGAAGATGTGTCCAAAAGTCTAGGGGTGAATATTGTTAATGTACAGCAAACTTACAATGGACTTAGAGTTTTTGACGCTTTAGGTAAAGTAATGATTAAAGAAGGAAAGATTATTTCTGAAAAAAATGATTTCAAAAGAAATGTTATTGTTAGGAGCCAAAAGAAGTCTCAGGAAAAGTTTTCAGAAGATTTTCTTAAACAAAAATTAAAGCTAAACGAGATTGCTAAAGTAGATTACCTTCCGGATGGATACTTTGAAAAAAATGGCGTCTATATCCTTGCAAAAGAACTATTTGTTTCAGATAGAAACTCATCTGACATTTGGCATATTATTGTAGATGCGACTAGTGGAGAAATATTGAGAAAAGAAAATCTAACACTTAGTTGTGATTTTGAGCATGATTCTTCTTCTGATATGAAATCTAGTGATATGATGAAGACTGAGTCACATTCATTGATCGATAAAAACGAAGTTATTCAAAATAAAATGTCAAATACACTCCCGGTTGCTAACGATGCTTCTTACAATGTTTTTGCCTTACCTGTAGAAGCTCCAACTTTCGGGACACGTTCAATTATTAATAATCCCTGGAACCTTATAGCATCTCCGGAAGGATGGCATTCTGATGGAACCAATAATTATACGAATACCAGAGGGAATAACGTCTATGCCTATTCGGATCAGGATAATACCAATAATCCAGGATATTCTCCGGATGGAGGAAGTAGCTTGAATTTTAATTTTCCATTTGCAGACGGAAGATATGATAATCCTTTTACTCACCGAGATGCGGCGATTACCAATTTATTCTACATGAATAATAAAATACATGACATCTTCTATCAATTTGGGTTTACGGAACCTGCAAGAAATTACCAAACCAATAATTTTGGTAAAGGAGGAATGGGCGGTGATGCTGTGAGAGCAGAAGCTTTTGATGGTAGTGGTCTCAATAATGCAAATTTTAGTTCTGGATACGAAACTGTAATTTCCGGACAGACTTATCTTCTTGCCCCACGAATGCAAATGTATCTTTACAGCAGAGAACAACCTGCTGACGATCCTATTGTGAGGTATCAGTATAATTCTCCTGCAACAATAGCTAACAGAGCTAAAGTAATCACTGGAGGGGCGGGGTTTGGAAACCTTTTATTCGGAGGGCAGAATGTAACAGGTGATTTGGCTATTTCTGCACCGGATAATGCTTGTACTTCAGTCACTGGAATGTCGGGGAAGATTGGAGTTGCTAAGAGGGGAGGCTGTAGTTTCGCGCTTAAAGTAAAAAATATGCAAGATGCAGGAGCTATTGGAGCTATTATTTATGATCCTATTAATGACACACCAATTACGATGGGCAGCGATAACAATGTTTCTGGGGTTAATATTCCTTCTATAATGATGGGGAAAGATGAAGGAGAGTTCCTTGCTAACCAGATTACAAGCGGGACGACGATCAATACGACATTGAATTTTGATTATAATGGGTTCAAACACTCCAGCTTCGATAATGGAATTATTGTTCACGAATATGGACATGGTATTTCCAATAGATTGACGGGACCTGGCTACGGTTGTCTTTCAAGAGAGAATTCTACGGAGCAAATGGGAGAAGGATGGTCAGACTATTTTGCTTTAATGCTGACTGCCAGACCTGGGGATACATCATCTTTAGCAAGAGGAGTAGGTACCTATCCAAAAGGAGAACCTGTTACGGGGGTTGGAATAAGACCTGCTAAATATTCTCCGGACTTTTCAGTGAACAACTATACCTATGGCAATACAAATACGGCTATAATTCCTCATGGAATAGGGTTTATTTGGGCTACGATGCTTTGGGATCTGACTTGGAAATACATTGAAAAGTATGGGTATAATAGTGATGTTCAGGCAAGCCCTACTTCAGGAAATGCAAGAGCATTACAGATGGTAGTAGATGGTCTTAAGCTACAAGTATGTAGCCCTTCCTTTATTGATGGAAGAGATGCTATTCTACAGGCAGATCTTGTGGGAAATGGAGGCTTAGATAAATGTATGATCTGGAATGCATTTGCTAAAAGAGGTTTAGGAGTTAACGCTTCTGCGGGAAGTAAAACCGTTGCTAATGACCAGGTGGAAGATTTCACTGTTCCGCAGGAATGTAATTCTAGTTTGAGCATCCGGGATGTTAAAACGACCGATCGCCAATTGATAGTATTCCCTAATCCTACTTATGATGAATTCTTTGTTGGAAATACAGACCAATCTTCAAAAGATGTTCAAATCAAAATGTTTGATATGTCTGGAAAATTGATGTTTTCTGATTCCAGATCACCTTTATCCAGAAAAGCTATTTCTACAAAAGGAATGCAGAAAGGAGTATATATGGTTCATATTCAACAAGGCAACGTGACTAAAGTTGAAAAGCTTATTGTTAAATAGTAGGTAACAATATAATTAATATTTAAAAGCTCGTTTTTGAGAAAAATGCATATATTTGCATCCAGAAAATAAAGTTTAACCAATAAAAAAACAACGAAGCAATGTTCAAATTTCAAAAGAATTCTACAGTTGGATTACCCCTTATGGTGGTAAGGCTTCGTGGTTTGGTACACTCATAGAACAATAGTATATTGAAATATCAAAACCCGAAGTCGTAGAGATTTCGGGTTTTTTATTGCGCAATATTCAAACCTTGGTAAAAAAATAAGCTTTCAATTGAAAGCTTATTTTTTATTTACAGAAATAAGGTAATCGTAAACCATTTGATGTTGATCATCATTCAGCTTAGCTTTTGGTGCCATTCTGCTTAAGGTTTTTATCCACCCTTGATCATCATGTTTTGCCGGATCCGGTAATTTGTGACATCTGTTACAAGAGTTTTCAAAAATAGTTTTTCCCTGAGCCAGCTGTTCGGATGCAGTGTATTTTGGTCCTGTTACAGCGACGCTTTTAGGTCCACAGGAAACCATAAATATTGAACCTAGAATAATACTTAAAATCAGCTTTTTCATAATAATATTGTTTGGAGTTGATTATTATTTTTTTGCAGAAACAATATAATCGTAAACCCATTGGTGTTGTTCATCTGTTAATTTGGCTTTTGGTGCCATCGCATTCATAATGCCCACCCATTGAACGGAATTATGTGATGTTGGGTCCGGGAGTTTGTGGCATCTTCCGCAAGAGTTTTCAAAAATAGTTTTCCCCTGTGCAATTTGTTCCGCAGTAGATGTTGCAGGCCCTATGGCAGATGTAGCCTTTGAGGCTTTTGGAGTACATGAAGCCAGCAAAACGGAAGTGAATAGTGCTACAGCGATTACTTTTTTCATTGTTTCTTATATTTGATTAATAACAAATGTAACAAATAACCAATCTCGTTGATAAACTCAGGTCTAGTTTTAATTTAGAAGAAATAAAATTAAAGGTGATTTGTGAGGAGTTTTGATACATATTTTTATATTTTTGAATCGATGAAATTTTCTACAGAAGAGTTAATAGAAGGAATACAATCAGGAAACAAACGCCTGATTGCAAAAGCTATTACTTTAGTTGAAAGTAAAAAAGCTGAACACAGGCTGCAGGCAGAAGAATTACTGAAAAGAATAATGCCTTTCACCGGAAACTCTACCAGGATTGGAGTAACGGGAGTTCCCGGAGCCGGAAAATCTACTTTTATTGAGAACTTTGGAAGGTTAGCGATTGCTAATGATAAAAAGGTTGCTGTACTGGCTATCGATCCAAGTTCGGCAATCAACAAAGGAAGTATTCTTGGAGATAAAACCAGGATGGAGGAATTGGCAAAAGAAGAAAATGCGTTCATTCGACCCTCTCCAAGTTCAGGATTTTTAGGTGGTGTTGCCAATACTACTTTTGAAACCATGATGATCTGTGAAGCAGCAGGATATGACTACATCCTGATTGAAACAGTAGGAGTCGGCCAATCTGAAGTTTTGGTCGCTGATATTACAGATGTCTTTCTTTTTCTTAAAATTATCGGAGGTGGAGATGAATTGCAGGGGATCAAAAGAGGGATCATGGAAATGGTAGATATCATTTTCATTAATAAAGTAGATGAGGTCAATCTACAAAAAGCAAAAAGCACAAAACTTGAGCTAAAACGTGCACTGGATTTTATTCCACCTAAAGAAAAAGGCTGGAAAGTTCCTGTTTTATTAGGTTCTGCACTTCAAAATGAAGGATTGGATGGTATTTATAATACTATTGATGAATTTATTGCGCTGAAAAAGAAAGCAGGAAGCTTTGAAGGAGTCAGAATCCAACAGGCTGAAAAGCGATTTGAATATTGGGTTCAGGAATATATTTTAGCCCTAATGAAAAAAAAGGATTCCGTAGAAGAGGCTTATCTTCAGCATAAAAAAAATGCTTCAGCTATGATTTCAAATCCAAGTACTGAAGCAAAATTATTTGTTGAAAAATTTCTTTCTAACGAAAAGGACCATAATTAAGGAGTGGTCTCATTTTTTGAGATGTACCCGTCATAGGTAATCGGCTGTCTGTCATTACTCCTGATTGAAGTAAATGCTTTACTGTTTTTATAGACTTCTATAATAATTTCGCTTACATTACTTACATCGTTGGGCTTTATTTTTACAATCCAGTTTCCTTTTTTGTTTTGGGATTTATTTACAGTAAAATCTTTTGAGGAAAAGCGATAGCTGTTTTTATCATTGTTTCCGTACGTTGGGTTAAACAATCTTCCGAAATAGGGAAGGGTAACATTTACAACGTTATTTTTCAATTCAATAGTATAGGTTCCGTCAAGCTGGAATATTCTTGTTGATGTTGAGTTCGGCATCGAATTGACGATGTTGATCACATCATAATTGGTAGGATTGGCACGCTCCGCATGAAAAGTAAACTCCTGCGAATTGACTAATGCGTCTGTTATTTTGGAACTTACTGTATTCTGCGAAGAACAACTTTGGAAAAATACTAAAAGTCCAAAAACAAATATAAGTGAAATATACTTTTTCATAAGGGTAATAATTAGTACTTTTAAATAGCAAAATGTATGCAAATATATTATTTTGGAATAATAATTGTTAAAGTTGAATTATCAACACCCTAAACTATGAAAATAACTTATTTATTAGGAGTAGGAGCAATGGCTTTATCGCTTGCAGCTTGTACCACAAACCCCATTACAGGGAGATCTTCTTTGCAATTAGCCAATAATTCAGAGATTTTGACGATGTCTTCACAAGAATACAGGAATACATTATCGAAATCTAAAATTGTAACTGGTACGGCAGATGCAAAAAGAGTGGTAACTGTAGGGAGTAGGATAAAAAATGCAGCAGAAAGATACTACCAAAGTATCGGAAGATCTGCAGATCTTGCTAACTATAATTGGGAATTCAATCTTATACAGAGTAATGAGCTAAATGCCTGGGCTATGCCGGGAGGTAAAGTTGCTGTATATACAGGTATATTGCCGGTAACTAAAGATGACAACGGTTTGGCTGTTGTATTAGGTCATGAAGTTTCTCATGCTTTAGCGGGTCACGGTAATGAAAGAATTTCTCAGGGGATGGTAGCCCAGTATGGGGGAGCCATTTTAGGTGGAACCATTACCAATGCACAATGGGCAAGTGTTTTCCAAAGAGTATATCCTATAGGATCACAGGTCGCTTTATTAAAATACGGAAGGAATCAAGAATCTGAGGCGGATAAAATGGGACTATATCTGATGTCCATGGCTGGTTATGATCCAAGGGCAGCAATTCCTTTTTGGAGCAGAATGGGAAGTGCTTCTTCAGGAGGAAACAGACAACCTCAGTTTTTATCAACCCACCCTAATCCTGAAACCAGAATCTCAGATATACAAAGGGACTTACCAAAAGCTTTAGAATATTATAAGGCAGCTGGAGGTAAAATATAATAGATTTCAATTCTGAATAATAGCCTTATTAAATTTTTACTAAATTTGATAAGGCTTTAAATCACTTAAACACAATATTATGAAAAGTATCTCAATTACAGGACTTGTACTTCTAGCAGTTTCAGCTTTACTTTTTTACCTAACGACAGACTTCGCTGTTGAACAGATTAAACTGTCTCATATCATGGGAATCATGGGTGGGATTGGAATCGGGCTTATTATTGGCGGAATGGTAGGGTATTTGAGTAAGGGAAGTGCAATGAAAGAAGAGCAGAAAAGAAGAGAGTTTAAACAATTGCAGAAAGAAAAAGAAGAGTTGGAAAAACAAGCTGTTGAAATTGCAAGACGTCAATTCGAATTGGACAATCAGAATAAAAATCAAAATCCTCAAATTTAATATTTGAGGATTTTTTTATAGATGTTATTTTCTTCAGATTAGAATTTGTATCCTAAACCTACCATAAATAGGTTGGGACGATTGTCATATCTGATTTCTTCTCCTGATACTCTGTTGACAAAGTTTCTTTGATCCTTACTGAACGCGCCTTCATACCTTGCATTGATCAGTAATTTTTTAATTTCAAGTTGCGCTCCAAACTGATAGCCAACAGTAAAGTTATCTCTGGCGTTTTCCTTGAAATCATTGAATGTATCTTCTTTGCTTAAGTTATAACTTGCAACAGGTCCTATAAATACTCCCAGCATGTCACCCAATACTTTATGTCCTACAAGTACCGGTAAATCGATACGATTGCTTCTTACATTAAATGTAGTATTAGATACAGGGTCTGTAAATTCGTTCTTAAAAGTAGTGTAATATAATTCCGGCATTAAGAAAAATGCCATAGGAAGGCTCGCTTTCACGGAAAGCCCGATGTTAAACCCTACATTGTTTTTACCTTTGTTTTCTATTGTTGCACTTGCCGTATTAGAGATGTTTCTCCAAGAAGGTGATCCTGTTGGAAAAATTAGATTGGCTTTACCTGCAAGAGAAATCTGTGCAGAAGCGAACATAGATAGGCCTAATAGTGCTACACTAAATATTTGTTTCATTTTCGTCTAGTTTTGTGATCGTATTTTCAATAGTTTTATTATTCTCGAGTAAATACACTCTCAATTCTTTAAATAGCTCTGATGAGTAAACGAAATCGATAAGATTTTTATTGCCTGCAGTGATCAGAATATCTTTATTTCCTTCCCATTCTTTGATCCCTAGTCTCAGGTAAACAATCTTTTCACCAATCGTCATTACAGAGTTCATGTCATGCGTGTTAATGATTGTGGTTGTGTTATATTCTTTTGTAATTTCAAGCAAAAGGTCATCAATTACATTTGAAGTATATGGATCCAGCCCTGAATTGGGCTCATCACAGAATAAATATTTTGGATTGTTGACAATAGCTCTTGCAATAGCTACCCGTTTCTGCATTCCCCCGGAAATTTCTGATGGGAATTTTCTGTTAGCCTTATCTAAATGTACCCTTCCGATTACCTCAAAAACTCTTTTTTTCTTTTCTCTGAAACTAAGATTAGTGAACATGTCCAGTGGAAACATAATATTCTCTTCCACGGTTAGGGAGTCAAATAATGCACTTCCCTGAAATACCGTTCCGATTTCCGAACGTAAATGTTGTTTTTCATCACGGGTCATGGTATTGATGTCTTTACCATCAAACAGAATTTCTCCTGAAGACGGCTGATAAACATTCAATAAACTTTTAAGGAATACCGTTTTTCCGGATCCACTTTGTCCGATAATAAGATTTACTTTGCCTTTATCAAAAGAAGTTGAAATTCCTTTAAGTACTTCAACGTCACCAAAACTTTTTTTAAGATCTTTTACCTCAATCATTAGCTTAATATTAATTGGGTTAATATTAATTCGGAGATGATGATGAACACCATGGTCCAAACTACAGCTTGCGTACTTGCTCTACCTACCTCCAGTGAACCTCCTTTTACAAAATAACCGAAATAAGAAGGAACCGTTGCAATAACAAATGCAAAAACGGTAGTCTTTATAAATGCATAATAAATAAATAGATTAGGCATGTACATTTGTATCCCTGTTATATAGTCGGATTCGGTCCAGTTTCCTGTAAGCATTCCGGCGATATAACCTCCACCAATACCAAATACAATGCTAATGGCAATAAGAAGGGGGTTAAAAATAACGCACGCAATTATTTTTGGAAGGATCAGAAAGTTAGGAGAGTTTACTCCCATGATATCCAATGCATCAATTTGTTCGGAGACCCTCATTGTGCCTATACTCGAAGCAATATATGAGCCTACTTTACCGGCTAAAATTAAGCTGATAATAGTCGGTGAAAATTCCAATACCAATACAGCTTTTGTTGCATATCCTACAAATGAAGTAGGGATAGGAAAAGAAGAAGCATCAAAATTATTAAACATCTGAATGGCTACTACAGCTCCAACAAATATAGATGTGAATATAACCAACCCGAATGAGTTGACTCCCAAATCGTTTATTTCTCTCATAAACAGCTTCCAAAAAACCCTCATTTTCTGGGGCTTTTGCATGGATTTACCAAGAAGGATCATATATTCTCCAACCGCTGTAAAAAACTTTCTTAACATTCTGCTAAATTAGACTTTTTTTATTAAAGGATTCTTTATTTTGCTTTTTTATCTCCACCCACCATCAACAAAATAGTTTTTAAAATAATGATCAGATCCAGGACAAAACTCCAGTTTCTTACATAAAAAGCATCTGCAAGGACACGTTTTTTCATTTGAACCTCTACATCTCCCAAATCCCCCCTTAAACCGCTAACCTGTGCCAATCCCGTAATTCCTGGATTCACCATACTTCTAAGACTGTATCTTCCAATTTTCGGTTTGTAATAATTATCTACAGCCAGCATATGTGGGCGGGGGCCTACGATAGACATCTCTCCTTTCAATACATTAATAAATTGTGGCATCTCATCCAGGCTTGTCTTCCTCAGAAATTTCCCAAATTCTGTAATTCTGGAATCATTCTGCGATGTTGTTTTCGTTGTTGACTCATCATTGACTACCATGGTTCTAAACTTCAGACAATTAAATACTTCCTCGTGAAAACCATATCTTTTCTGTATGAAAAAAATAGGCCCTTTTGAGGATAATTTGATGACAATGGCAATGATGGGAAATAACCACGAACAAATTCCAACCATTACCAATAATGAAAAGATAATATCAAAAAGCCTCTTAAAAAGATAATTAGAATAATAATCCAGAGGATATTTGATCTGATTTAAAACAGGCTGTGTCTCAACATATCCCAAATCGTAAGAGAATAAGTCTGTTTGTGATATATTAGGAATCAGTGATATATGTACTTTATTGGCTTCTGCTAATCTGAAAATTTCAACTTCCGTTTTCGGACTGAACGTATTTTCCAAAGGCAGAAATAAAGTATGAATACCATTGTTTCTCCAAAAATACTGAAGTTCATCCATCTGGATTTCGTCAGGATTATATTCGAAAATTTGGTATCCGTAGTCTTTTCTTTCCTTTAAAATACTTTTTAGAATTTGGGTAGAGGTGTTCTCACTGAGAAACATCACATTTCTGTTATTGATTCCCAGAGATCTCAAATATTTGATTCCAAAATAAATAAAAGATTTTGTAATAAATATAAAGGAGAACAGGTACAAAGACAGCCACGACAATTCCGAACTGAAAAATTTATTATTACTTACTTTTCTTATCAGCAGTAAGCCCAGTACAAATAAGATAAAATGCGTTACAATACGTTCTATAAAAATAGTGTATGTAAGATTTCTCCGGATATTATAAATTTTGGTTCTTCCGCTTAATAAAACCCAAAAGGATATCAGCAAAAGCAAAGGGAACGAATTCTCATACCAGATATCCCTGTTGTGTAGTATATCCTGATTTCTGCTTAAAAAAAAGAATATGAAAACAGATGCAATAACCACGAGGTCAAGCAAAAGGATAATCGATTTTAAATATCTAGAGTATCGAATTCTCTGCATCTATCACTATATAAGGGATACGAGGAGCTAAGATAAACAATTTTTACGGGATATTGAGGTATTTATGCGTCTGAACAGAAGCCTGCCATTCAGGATTTTCTAAAATGAAATCTGTAATTTTAGGATACATCTCATCTCGCTTACTCCATTCACTTTGGAGGTATAGTTTACAGTCTTTTGAAACTTTAGCAGCTTGTTCTTGTGCAAATGAAAAATCATGGTTATTGAAAATAATAACTTTCAATTCACTCGCCTTTTCGTATACCTCTTCTTTAGGAAGTCCTGTTTTTTTTGGAGAAAGAGTGATCCAATCTAATTGGCCACTTACAGGATAGGCTCCTGAGGTTTCAATATGTATGGTACATCCCAGGTCTTTTAACCGGGATGTCAAAATATCTAAATTCCACATCAAAGGCTCACCACCAGTTAAAACAATTGTTTTACAATGTTTTGCTGCTGTTTCTGCAATTTCTTCCGCATTCATCAGTGGATGTAGGTCCGGGTTCCAGCTTTCCTTCACATCACACCAGTGGCATCCTACGTCACAGCCACCCAATCTTATAAAGTATGCTGCTTTTCCGGTGTGTGCCCCTTCTCCTTGTAAAGTGTAAAAATGCTCCATAACAGGGAGCATTTTACCTTCTTTTAATAAAATATCTTCTTCTTTGTTCATTTTAAAATTAGTCGTTGTAGACTGAAGTTTTATAAGCGATGATGGTGTTTTTCATCAACATAGCTCTAGTCATAGGACCGACTCCTCCTGGAACAGGGGTAATCCAGCCTGCTTTTGCAGCACAGCTGTCGAAATCTACATCACCTGCCAAATAATATCCTTTTGGAGAGTCATCGTCCACTCTTGTAATCCCTACATCTATAATTACTGCTCCGTCTTTGATCATTTCACCCTTTAAGAAGTGAGGATCTCCTAACGCCGTAATTACAATATCTGCTTTTTTTGTATATTCTTCAATGTCTTTGGTATAAGAGTGTGTAAGAGTAACGGTAGAGTTTCCCGGGAAGTCTTTTCTTCCCATCAAAATACTCATAGGTCTTCCTACAATTTTACTTCTTCCGATAATTACACAGTCTTTACCTTTTGTTTCAATATTATATCTTTCTAATAAGGTCAATATTCCAAATGGAGTAGCAGGTAAGAAAGTATCCATTTCCAATGCCATTTTCCCGAAGTTTTCAGGGTGGAAACCATCAACGTCTTTTCTTGGATCGATGGCGTTAATGATCTTTTCCTGATCGATCTGATCCGGTAAAGGTAACTGTACAATAAATCCGTCAACTGCTTTAGATTTGTTCAGTTCATCGATTTTTTCCAATAATTCTGACTCAGAAACCGTACTTGGAAATTTAATGAGACTAGATTGAAATCCTACCTCCTCGCAGTCTTTCACTTTAGCATTTACATAAGCCTTGCTTGCTCCATTGTTTCCAACAAGAATAGCAACCAGATGAGGTGCTCTTCTTTTGTTTGCAAGAATCTTTTCAACTTCAATCTTGATTTCTGCTTTTATTTCTTTGGATACTTTAAGTCCGTCAAGAATTTCTGCCATTTTTACTTTTTATTTTTATTAGATTTTTTCTGTTTCCTGGCGCTCAATGAAGGAATATCAACAGGGAATTATTTATTCCCTTTGTAATAATTGATTAATCCGTTTGTAGAGCTGTCGTGAGAGCTTATTTTTTCATTATTCTCTAGCTCAGGCAAGATCTTGTTGGCTAAAACCTTTCCAAGCTCTACTCCAAACTGATCGAAGCTGAATATGTTCCAGATTACTCCCTGTACAAAAATTTTATGTTCATACATTGCAATTAACTGGCCTAAAGAAAAAGGAGTTAATTCTTTGAATAATATTGAGTTAGTAGGTGTGTTTCCGTGGAAGACCTTGAAATTCAACAATCTGTCAATCTCTTCGTCGGATTTTCCTGAACTCCTTAATTCTGCCTCTACTTCCTCTTCATTTTTTCCAAAGGCAAGAGCTTCTGTCTGTGCAAAAAAGTTAGCCAATAATTTATCCTGATGATCAGAAACCTGGTTACTGCTTTTGGCATAAGCAATGAAATCTGCAGGGATTAATTCTGTACCCTGGTGAATCAACTGATAAAATGCATGCTGCCCGTTAGTTCCCGGTTCGCCCCAGATAATTGGCCCTGTCTCATATTCTACAAATTCCCCATTTCGGTCAACGCATTTTCCGTTGCTTTCCATATCACCTTGCTGTAAGTAAGCAGCAAATCTGTCAAGATACTGAGAATAAGGTAGTATGGCGTAGCTGGTTGCTGCATAAAAATTACGGTACCATATTCCTAAAAGACCCATCAGAACAGGGATGTTTTCTGCAAAATCAGCGGTCTGGAAATGTTGATCCGTATCAAACGCTCCCTTTAGTAACTGTTCAAAATGATCATATCCGACAGCAAGAACAATGCTTAAGCCGATAGCACTCCAAAGGGAATATCTTCCGCCAACCCAATCCCAGAATTCAAAAATATTTTCTTCTGCAATTCCAAACTTTTTAACTTCCTCAATATTAGTAGATAAAGCTACAAAATGTTTGGCTACATCTTCCTGTTTTCCAGCTTTCAAAAACCAGTCTTTTGCCGAATTGGCGTTCGTCATGGTTTCCTGAGTTGTAAAAGTCTTGGAAGCAATAATGAATAATGTTGTTTCAGGATTTAAGTTTTTAACAACTTCTGCGATATGATTGCCATCTACGTTTGAAACAAAATGAACATTCAGTCTTGTTTTAAAATGCTTTAGAGCTGAACAAACCATTACAGGCCCTAAATCCGAACCTCCAATTCCGATATTGACAACATCTGTAATTTCTTTTCCACTGAAACCTTTATGTGTTCCTGAAATAATTTTTTCAGAAAAAGATTTCATATGGTCAAGTACTCTTTTGATCTGGGGTTTGATGTTTTCGCCATCAACTAAAATTTCCTTACCGGAAAAATCCCTTAATGCAGTATGGAGAACTGCTCTTCCTTCCGTTTCATTGATCTTATCTCCGGAAAACATTTTGGAGATAGCGTCTTTTAACTGACATTCCTCAGCAAGATTCAAAAGAAGCTCTTTCGTTCTTGCATCAATCAGGTTTTTAGAATAATCAAAAAGAAAATTATCTTTTTTTAATGAAAATTCTTCAAAGCGATTTTCATTGTCTTGAAAAAGTGTTCTTAAATCAAAGTCATTTTCTGCAAAGTGTTCGTCAAGAGCTTTCCAGCTATTCGTGTGTATAGGATTTATTTTTGATAGCATATATTCAAAGTTAAAATTCAAGGTTGAAAAACAATAATTTTTATGGAATCTTGAAATTAAAATACAAATTTAAGGAAAAATAAAACCTCCGGGAAAAATAGGAGGCTGTAAAATCTAAAATTGTGATGATATCCTATTACCTCCGTTAAGTAAGCCCTTATTTTTGTGGAGTCTTATATTGTTTTTTAAATTTTCTTAATATTTGAAAAGTTGGTTCCCAGGTATTTATAAAACACCGTATCTTTAATCAGGCATTATATCGTTCGCTAAAACAATCTATTTTGTATAGAAAGATACAAATATGTAATGTTTGCATTGAAAATATACACCAATTAAATAATAAAAGTAAAATGAAAAAAGTAATTCTAATCATATTGTTGCTCCTTGTATATAATACTGGCTTTTCTCAAACCAATTATTATGTAGATAAAACATCTGGAAATGATGCGAATAATGGCAGTGTTACCACACCCTGGAAAACCATACAAAAGGCAGCCAATAGTGCTACGCCGAATAGTATTGTCAATATCAAAGCAGGAACATACTATGAGAACGTAGTTATCAATGTAAGTGGAACGAGTGGGAATTATATTACGTTTAAAAATTATTCAAATAATAATGTTATTATAGATGGTACAGGTACTGCAGGAAAAACCTTGTTGACCGTTACCAACAAAAGTTATTTAAAGTTTGAAAATTTAACAATTCAAAACAAAACGGTAAATGATGCTCAGGGAGTATTGGTTCAGACAACAGGCAACAATTCATCCACAGATCTGACCTTCAAAAATATCACGATCAGAAAGATCAATTGGACTGCAATTAAAGATACTCCAGCCACAGCTAATAACAATGCCCAGGGATTAATTGTTTATGGCAGAAATGGAGGGATTACCAACCTTACCATAGATAGCTGTAAGGTATTTGATAATATTTTAGGGTATAGTGAAGCGTTGGCGGTCAATGGGAATGTTGATGGATTTGTAGTAAAAAACTGCTTGGTGCACGATAATACCAATATAGGAATTGATATATTAGGACATGAGGGTATAGCATCACCCTCTGCTTTAGACGAAGCCAGAAATGGGGTAGTCATTAATAATGAATGCTATAATAATATTTCAAAATATGCTACTTCTGCTGGCATTTATGTGGATGGGGCAAGCAATATTATTATAGAGAGAAATAAAAGCTATCAAAACGGATGGGGAATTGAAGTGGGTGCAGAACGTGATGGAACCGTTAAGCAGATTACTGTAAAGAATAATTTAGTATATAAAAATGAGCAAGCCGGCCTTGCAATAGGTGGACATGATTCAACCACTACTGGACAGGTGATAAATTCTGTCATTAGAAATAATACATTTTTACAAAACAATACTGCAAATGATGGAACCGGAGAAATTGCGATGACTAAAGCCTCAAATTGTGTTTTTGAAAACAATATTTTTTATACCAGTTCGGAAAATGTATTAATGACTGTTGATACCATTAGCCCTCAGGCGAATAATACGTTCAATTATAATTGCTGGTTTACTCCGAATAATAATCCTAATGATATAACAGTGAGCTGGAGAGGGACTGATTATAATTCGTTTTCAGCTTATAAATCAGGAACCAGCCAGGAAGCTAATTCTTTGTATGCTAATCCGAAGTTGGTGTCAATTTCAGCTGCCGCACCCAATGTGAAGTTGAATGCAACAAGCCCGTGTATCAATAAAGGAAAACCAACTACTTCTATTTCACCTGGAGAACTGGATTTTTATGGATATAACAGAATCTCCAATACGGTTATCGACATGGGAGCGAGTGAATATATTGCTACTTTAGGAGTAAAGCCTAATGAAAATATAAGTTTTGGAAAGATTTACCCTATTCCATCAAGCGGTATTCTTAATTTTGAATTGGATGCAGATAAAAAAGAAAACGCTATTACTGTATATAATGCCAGCGGACAGGAATTAAAAAAATACAATTTTTTAACTAACCGTTTTTCGATAGATTTATCAGGGCTGATTGAAGGGACCTATCTTGTTAAAATAGATAATAAAAACGCTGTGATGACTAAAAAGATTATCATTAAAAAATAAACATACCTTCAGAAAATAAGCCTCCGGAAAAACGGAGGCTTTAAAGATAAATTATGATGATAACCCAAAAGGTTAGGATAATATGATTACACTTGTTCTGATTTTTTGAAATGTTTCTTTTTTCTTAATAGATAAACAATAATTCCTGCGATTAATAAAACAGGCCAGATTGTTATGAGCCCTACCACAATTTTTTGAATCAAATAGAATCCTTCTACAAAAGCATTCTTAACATCATAAATAAAATTGAACTTATATTTATTGTCAATATTCTTTGTATTGGTCACCGGGAGTTCGGCAATGCGAAGCTTAGGTTCTCTTATGTAAATATCAATTGTGCTGTATTTAAGATTATCTGTGACATCCAGATTGGCGAGTTGTTGAAGATTTTCTTCGGACATATTATCATTATCCATCTTTACTTTGTCCTTGTTGACTTTGAGTTGAGAAATGTTTTCCCCTGTTTTTTTGATTCTTTTGCCTTCGAGCTCAGCATATTTAATACTAGAAGTTATATCTTCAGCGTTGATCGACCTTGAATTAAGAAAGAGTTTCTTGTCGTTGATTAATGTTAAAAACTCACCTAATTTTGCGGTAGGAACACGTACCTGCATCGTATTTTCAGTTTGGTACTTCTTTACCAGCATAGCCTCTTCACTGGATGTATTGTAGGTGTTTTCTGAAATTACGTTGCTCAGTAAATTGCTGTGTGTCACAAATCCACCCAGATCTTGAACGGATTTCTCAATTGAAATTGTTGCTTCATAAACGTCCTTAACTTCCATTTTGACATCTGCAGTCTTAATGAATTGTTTATCCTTTACGCTCATTGTTGCTACAGAAGAAACGCTGTCTGAAGCTATTGCAGCTGCCGAATCTGTTGCTGTTTCGTACTCAGTAGTCGTGGCTTCTCCTTTTTTACAAGAAAAAATTCCGGATAAGATAATAGCAACTAGTGATAGTTAAATGTAAGTCGTTTTCATAATATTAATTTTAATCTTTTTGTTCAGACTCAAAGTTCAGACGGAATCATTTGTAATGTTTGAAAATCAGCGGTAAAAAAATTGTAAAGAAGAAAAACGATTGAACTGTTTGATATTCATTTATTTGTAAAAAGTATTCTATGGGTTCGAATGAATTTCGGAGTGATTTTTGTATCTTACAAATTAAATTAAATCGCAATAATACCTATGTCTAATACTTTTTCCAAAATCAGAAACGCAATAGAATTATTCAGATCGATAGACTTTGATCAGCTCAGTGCAATGTCTCAAAAAGTAGATTTGCCAAAATTGATGCAGAATTTTTCAAAATTGGATGATAAACAACTTGGTGGATTGATGAAAATGCTCGATCCGAATAAAAAGAAAAAAGAACTTCCACCGATTGATGGTGACTTTTATGATATCTATCACACCCTGACACCTGAACAACGGGAAATTCAGCTTAAAGTGAGGGCATTCATGGAAAAAGAAGTCAAGCCATTGGTGAATCATTATTGGCTGCGGGATGAATTTCCTTTTGAGCTAATCCCAAAATTTCAGAAGCTGGGTATTTGTGGGGTAACCTATGAAGGATATGGCTGTCCGGGAATGCCTTTTTTAATGGAAGGAGTTATCGCCATGGAAATGGCTAGAATTGATGCTTCCATTGCTACATTTTTTGGAGTTCAGTCCGGTTTGGCTATGGGATCGATTTATATCTGTGGTTCGGAAGAGCAGAAACAAAAATGGCTACCCCAAATGCAGAAATTTGAAAAAATAGGAGCTTTTGGATTAACTGAGCCGGAGGTTGGTTCAGGCGCTGCAGGTGGGTTGACTGCCACTTGTAAAAAGACTCCTGAGGGCTGGATCCTTAACGGTGAAAAAAAATGGATTGGCAATGCAACATTTGCAGATGTGATTATTATCTGGGCCAGAGATGTGGATAGTGGTGATGTAAAAGGATTTATTGTAGAAAAAGATAATCCTGGTTTCTCAGTAGAAAAAATTAAAGGAAAAATGGCTCTTCGTATAGTTCAAAATGGATTAATCACTTTAAAGGACTGTCTGGTGACTGAAGAGAACAGATTGCAGAATGCCAACTCTTTTAAAGATACAGCTAAAGTATTAAGAATGACCAGAGCTGGTGTTGCCTGGATGGCGACAGGTTGTGCCAGAGGTGCCTATGAAAGTGCCTTAGACTATACAAGGAAAAGAGAACAGTTTGGAAAACCAATTGCTTCTTTCCAGATGATTCAGGGACATTTAGTGGAAATGTTATCGAACCTTACAGCAATGCAAACGATGGTCTTCAGGCTGTCTGAAATGCAGGACGAAGGTATTTTAAAAGATGAACATGCTTCATTGGCGAAAGTTTTCTGTACACTAAGAACCAGAGATGTAGTGTCCCGAGCAAGAGAGGTAATGGGCGGAAACGGTATTTTATTGGAATATGACGTTGCAAGATTCGTTGCTGATGCAGAAGCTATTTATTCCTACGAAGGAACAAAGGAAATCAATTCACTGATTGTTGGACGGTCAATTACCGGATTCAGTGCATTTGTATAAAATGTATAAAAATAAAAAAGAAGCCGTCTCAAAATGAGATGGCTCTTTTTTTAGTTTTAGCTACGAATGCAGGGATAAATAGACCTGTATATTCGTGGTTATAAATAATGTGTTTGAATAGAAAAAAACTACACATTTTTTATCCGGGAATTTAGCTTTCAGCTTATTAAAGCTTTGTATTTTTTTCCGTTATCAAAAAGCATCCAGATATTAATAACAAATAAAACCAGGGATATCGAAATGCCGGTTGAGGAAGGGGCTCTGTAAACATTATGTAATACAATTCCTACCATAACAGGTAAAATAACAATAGCTCCCAGTGCTCTGGTCTTTGGAAAGATAAATAATAGCCCTCCAATGATTTCTACAGTTGCTACCAAAGGCAATAGCCATCCCAATTCCATTATAGCACCAAAGATTTTTTTCTGATCCTCGGTAATTTCCGGCATTGGCATGTAATGGAAGAATTTATCCAATCCCGCATTAATAAACATAAGTCCGAAAAGTAAACAAATGATAAATTTTATTGTTTTCATAATTGAAGAATTTTAATCAAATTTAAAATAAAATTAGAATTAATTTACATAATTTAAAAATTAACTATTTATTATTGTTTTGATTTAATATTTTCTTTGCTGTTGGTTGAATTTGTGTATTTGTTTATCAAATTAAAATAAACAAATAATATTATACTGAAAAATTTCAAAAATTAAATCGCCAGGATCTAAAAGAAATTCAAGGAGGTGGCGGTCCTGGACAATGTGATATAGGACCCATCGGATGTCCATGTAAGATCCCTCTGGGGATCCATGTCTTGGAGGTGGTCCCGGAGGGGGCGGTGGAACGGATCCTAATATGGGATACTGTCCGGATAATGGAAGCTACATTCCATGTGATCAAAACTGTCCGAACGGAATGCAACCTCTTTGTGCACTAGGATAAATAAAAAGAAGCGATCCCATTTTTGAGATCGCTTCTTTTTAGTCTAAGAATTCAGCTTTGATTTTAGAGGTAATCTCTGTTATATACTTTTTTAGTCCATTTCCTTCAATGTTATATTTTTGGAAATTTTATAAGTTTTTTTCTTTTTATGAGGTCTTTCTTCTTCTCCAAGTAATTTGCCCCATGGTTTCAGCCCATCCACTCTTTCAAAAATTATTTTAATAATCGCTATGGCAGGAATACAAAGAAACATTCCTGAAATTCCCCAGACATGTTCTCCAACAATGATTCCAATAAAAGAAAATAAAGCATTGATTTTTACTTTTGATCCTACAACAAATGGGAGTACGATGTTTCCATCTATAGCATGGATGCCAATATATCCTAGTACAACATATATACAGGTAGTTGGTGTGCCTGTTGCAAAAGCGATAAAACATGAAATTAAAAGAGAAATAAACATGCCTATATAAGGAATAACATTCAGTAATCCGGTAAGAACTCCTAAGAGGATGGCGTATTTTACACCTAAAATACTAAGTAAAATTGAAGTAAGGGCAGAAACGATAATGACCTGTAAGCAAAGTCCTATGATGTACTTTTTAGTCATGACGCGGACTTCAGAAACGACCTCCTGTACGCTTGCTTTATGTTTTTCACTAAAAACATTGACAATGAAATTATTTAAAATTCTTCTGTAATTTAAAATAAAAATAAAAAACAAAATAAAGAAGAATAAAAACCCTAATCCAGAAGAAAATATTCCAAACGTAAATCCTAAAATAGCTCCTGATGATGACAAAATTTTATTAAGAGCTTGATCAATATATCCTAATTGTTCGCGAATTTTAACATTAAAGGTGTGTGATACCCAGACTTGAAGATTATTGAATACCGTATCAAGTTGCATTTTCAAATGAGGAATGTCTTTACTGAAGCTGGATAATTGTGATCCAAAGAAAAATATTAATCCGGCTAATATCACCAGCATGAACATCACGGATATCATGGTCGAAACTGAACGAGGAAATCTTAATTTTTTTTCTAAAAAATTAGAAAGAGGTAAAAATAGCATGGCCATTAAAAATGCCAGAAAAAAGGGGGCTAAAATACTTTGCCCGAGCTCTACCAAATATCCGATACCTATAATAGAGATGACAACAAGGGTCAGTTTTAATAAAAAAGGAAGCTTAAAAAAATTCATAATTCAAAATCTGCAGTATAAAAATAGTAAAACCCTTTGAATAAAAGGGTTTTTAAATATTATTTTATTTAGGTGTTAGTATATTGCACTTATTTTTCAATTGCAATATCGATAACATCTTCCATTCGGTTAACGTAATGCACTTTTAAGTTCTTTAAATAATCTTTTTTGATTTCTTCTACATCTTTTCTATTGGCTTCGCAAAGAATCACATCTTTAATTCCTGCTCTTGTTGCAGCAAGAAGCTTTTCTTTGATTCCACCGACAGGAAGAACTTTCCCTCTCAGTGTGATTTCTCCTGTCATCGCTAAGTGAGGTTTTACCTTTTTGTTTTTAAATGAAGAAACCATAGAAGTCAGCATCGCAATACCGGCAGACGGACCGTCTTTAGGAGTTGCACCTTCAGGGACATGGACGTGAATATTTTTCTTTTCAATATCTTCCTGACTGATTCCCAGCTCATCGTGCTTAGCTTTGATGTACTCCAGGGCAATAGTCGCAGATTCTTTCATGACAGTTCCTAAATTCCCTGTCATCGTAAGAACGCCTTTCCCACTGCTTAAAATACTTTCAATGTATAGGATGTCTCCTCCAACACTTGTCCAGGCTAATCCTGTTACGACTCCGGGAACACCTGTAATTTCAGATAAGCTCCTTGGCCTTGGAACGCCAAGAATTTCATCTATTTTTTCAAGAGAAATCTTAGGATCATATTCTTTAAGCAAAGCGGTTTGTAGTGCTACCCATCTTGCAATGGATGCAATTCTTTTCTCTAAAGTCCTTACACCGCTTTCTGAAGTATGGGCTTCAATAATATGCTTAAGCTCAGGATTTCCAAGTTTAAAAGATTTAGCATCAAGGCCGTTTTCTTCCTGTTGCTTTTTAATCAGGTGACGTTTGGCAATTTCTGTTTTTTCCTCCATAGTATAGCCGGCAATCTGGATGATTTCCATTCTATCCAGAAGTGGTGTTTGTATGGTGGAAAGTGAATTGGCAGTAGCGATAAACATTACTTTTGAAAGGTCGTATCCCATTTCCAGGAAATTGTCATAGAAAGATTTATTCTGTTCAGGGTCAAGAACCTCAAGAAGTGCTGAGCTTGGGTCACCATGGATACCTTGTCCTACCTTATCAATTTCATCTAATACAATTACCGGATTAGAGGTGCCTGATTTTTTGATCGACTGAAGGATTCTTCCAGCCATCGCGCCTATATATGTTTTTCTGTGCCCGCGAATCTCACTCTCATCATGCAGACCTCCTAAAGATAATCTTACATATTTTCTGCCTAAAGCATCCGCAACAGATTTTCCTAAAGATGTTTTTCCTACTCCCGGAGGCCCTACCAATAATAAAATCGGAGATTTCATGTTGTTTTTTAATTTTAAAACAGCCATGTGTTCCAGAATTCTTTTCTTGATGTCTTCCAGTCCAAAATGAGCTTTGTCTAAGACTTTTTCTGCTTTTTGAATGTCAAAGACATCTTTGGTGTAGGTTTCCCATGGTAAGTCCGTAAAGAAATCAAGATAATTTCTCTGGACATTATAATCCGGTGAGTTGGGGTTCTGTCTTTGTAATCTGTTAATTTCCTTTTGGAAATGTTCCTCAACTTCGGTATTCCATTTTTTTGTTTTTGCCTTGTTGATGAGGTCTTCAACATCACCTTCGGATCCACCACCTAATTCTTCCTGGATGGTTCTGATTTGTTGATTCAGGAAATATTCTCTTTGCTGTTTGTCAAGATCCTTAGATGTTTTCTGATGAATCTGATTTCTTAATTCTAGTTTTCTGAAATCGTCGTGCATCATTTCATAGCACTTATTGGCTCTGGCCATCAGGTTTTTCTCTTCAAGCAGCTTTTGCTTTTCATTTGAAGGAAAATTCGCATTGGTGCATATGAAATTCAATAAATCATCATTGTTATTGATGTTTTTGATAGCAAAATTAGCTGCATTAGGGATATTCGGATCCAGTTCAATTATTTTTAAAGCTAAATCCTTAATGTTTTCTAATAAAGCATCATATTCCTCTTCATTTTTAGGTTGGGTATCTTTTAATTTAGAAATTTCAGCTTTGAAATAAGGTTGCGTTTTGATAAACTTTTTAACCTTAAATCTGTGAAACCCCTTAGTAATTGCAGTAATATTACCTTCTGGAAGTTTAATGATTTTGATGATCTTGGCTAAAGTTCCGGTATGATATAAATCTTTTTCGGTAGGTTGTTCAAGTTCTGAGTTTTTCTGACTTACAATCCCGATAAAATCTCCATTTTTTTGAGCTTCTTCCAGAAGTTGTATGGATGCCTTTCTTCCGGCAGTAATAGGAATGACCACATTGGGAAACATCACCATATTTCTTACAGGAAGGATGGGAAATAATTTCTGCTCGGAATTTTCACTGGTTTCCGAAAAATCAGAAAGATTGATCTCTTCAGCCACAATATCAAACCCATCGCTGATCATTTCCTCTAAACTAATATCTTCAAATTCTGTCATAGTTAATCAAATGACAAATTGTCATTTTCGTTTTAAATCGTTAAAGTGATAATGCACAATATGCTTAGAAAGACTTAGCATATTATGTTGAGCTAAATGGCACAATACTTATGCCATTTGTTTTTCGCTAAAAAATATGGTCAAAATTTCCTTTTTTACATAATTTGAATTTTAAAAATTAAAAAAAGGGCTTGGATTTCTGTAATTTCTTAAAAATGTGTATTTTCGCAACCTGATAAAAAACTATAATTTATAAAATGGCAATTTTAGGACAGATTAGGAATAGACCTTGGCTTTTGATGGGAGTAATTGCACTGGCGCTTTTAGCGTTTTTAGTTAATCCTGATAGCATTGATAAGGTTTTTGGAAAAAATCCTGATGTTTTAGGAAAAGTAAATGGTGAAAAAATTACCCGTGAAGAGTTTAATGATCAACTTTTCGTGTTACAACAGCAGGCAGAGCAGCAAGGTCAACCAAAAAATGGTCTTGAAGAGCAGGCTTGGCAGTTGTTGGTACAATCAAAGCTTATCAAGCAGCAGTTTGATAAAATGGGTTTTGAAATGACAGACGATTATTTCTGGAATCAAATTCAGTATGATCAGATGTTTGCTCAAAACAAACAATTCTTTGATGATAAAGGTAATTTTAAAACTCAGGAGCTAAAAAAACAAATCGAAGAGTTAAAGGCTACTAGTCCGGAAGGTTACAACCAATGGGTGAAAACCAGAAAATCTGTTGAGTACAGAATTATGGCAAGACAAGTATTTGCTAATATTTCTACAGGTATTACTACAGGTAAGAAAGAAGCTGAAGAGCTAATGAGACAAAGAGATCAGCTTGCTGATATTGACTTTGTGAAAGTAGATTACACTTCTTATCTTCAGAAAAACAATATCAAAGTTACTACTGAAGACTTAGCTAATTATATTAAACAACACCCGGCGATGTTTAAAGCTGAGCCAAGCAGGAATATTGGTATTGCTTATTTTCCTTCTCAGCCGAGTGCAGTTGATGATGCTGCGGCTCAGAAAGAGATTACAAAGCTATTCTCAGGAGGTACAGATGCTAGTGGAGGAAAAGAAAATTTCCAGAATACTACTAATGACTCTATGTTTGTAATGGCAAACTCTGATATGCCGTTCAATAATCAGTATTTGAAACCGAACCAATTGCCACAGGCAATCCAGGGTCAGATTGCTACTGCAGCAATAGGACAGACTTTCGGACCTTATAAAGAACAAAACTTTTATGTAGTTTCTAAGCTTTTGGGTAAAAAGACTTCAGATTCTACATTGTCAAGACATATCCTGATTGCATTTAAAGGAAGTCCTGCGGGAGAAGGCGTTACAAGATCTAAAGAAGAAGCTAAGAAATTGGCAGATTCTGTTGGAGCTATTGTAAAGGCAAACCCTGCTAAATTTACTGAATTCCTTAAGCTTTCAAGTGATCCTAACTCAGCAGCTCAAGGTGGAAGTCTAGGATGGACTACTCCTGAAACTCCTTTTGTTCCTGAATTTTTAACATATTTGGCAAATAATCCTAAGGGAGCAACAGGTGTTGTAGAAACTCAATTTGGATACCATATCATCAATATTGAAGATAAAAAAGCTGGATCATTAGGGTATAAAGTCGCTAACATTGTAAAAGCAGTGAAACCTTCTGATGCTACAGAAGCTGATGTTGATAAGAAAGCAAGAAAGTTCATTCAGCAAGTACAAGGGAAATCTTTCAATGATTTCGTAAATATTGCTAAAAAAGGAAACTATCAGTTCTCAAACCCTAAATCTGCAAAAAGATTTGATGGTCAGTTACAGGGATTAGGTACGGAAAAAGATGGCGAAATCCTTGCATGGGCATTTGATAAGAAAAGAACTAAAGGAGATACCGAATTCTTTACAGTAGACGGAACAGGAGACAAGATTGTAGTTTATCTGAATGGTAAACAAGAGAAAGGTCTTGCAGATCCGGAATCAGTAAGAGATCAGATTGAAGTAGTCGTGAAGAATAAATTAGCTGCAAAACAGATTTCTGATAAAATTGCAGCAGCTAAAGCGTCTAGTTTGGATCAGGTTGCTAAATTATTTGCAACAACAAAACAATCTGCACAAGTGAATTTATTAAACCCATCAGTAGCAGGATCAATGGAGCCTAAAGTAGCAGGTGCTGCATTCGGTGTTAAGAAAGCTCAACTTTCTAAGCCGGTTGAAGGGGGAACAGGTGTTTATGTTTTAATTAAAAAGAATGAAACTATTAACAAACAACCTGGCGATCTGAAACAGTTTACTGAATCTGTTACACAGAGAAGTGCAGGAATGTTCGGACAGGCTTGGTTGAAAAGCTTACAAGATAATGCAGAAATCGATGACTATAGAATTGAGATCTGGAATAAGCTAGGAAATCAGCAACAATAAAAAAAGAAATTTATAGATACGAAAAGCGGCATAGAAAATGCCGCTTTTTTTTGTATTTAACGCAGAGTAATAAAGAAAAAGATTAATTTAAAATGTATTATATTTGCTCATTAGAAAAAATTTAGCAAGTGAAGTTCAGTAAAGAATTAAAAGCTGGTGTAATTGCACTTATAGCTGTTGTAGGCTTTGTGTTATTATTTCAATTCATGAAAGGCAGAAGTCTTTTTACTACCGATAATATATTTTACGCAAAATATGATAATGTTGAAGGGTTGGCTCAATCTTCAGCAGTATCCATCAATGGTTTAAAAGTGGGGCAGGTTGATAAAATTATCCCGCAAACAACCAAAGAAGGAAAGATCAATTTTGTAGTGAAGATTACAGTTGATAATAAATTCGAATTTTCAAAAAATTCTACCCTTGAAATCTTTGAACCGGGATTAATGTCCGGAAAAGAAATGAGAGTAAATCTGGTATACGGTGGAGCTTCTGCAAAAGATGGAGATACCTTGCAAGGTGCTTTCAAATTAGGAACATTGGGAAGTCTTTCTTCTCAGGTAGGACCTGTAAAAGATCAGCTGCAATCTGTTTTACATCATGTAGACTCTTTAATGACAAATGCTAATTTAATTGTTGACGGCCAAAATAGAGCTGAAATCAAAGCATTGTTATCCAATCTTAATAAAACGGTAGGAGCTTTACAAACGACTGCAGGCAGTGTTAATAATCTAGTGGGGCATAATGATCCGAAACTTCAAAGAGTATTGGATGATGCGAGCCTTACCATGCAAAGTGGTAAAGTTACTTTGGATAAATATGGTAACCTTGCTGAAAGTATTGATACCAAAAAATTAAATGCTGCTATTAACAACTTAGATGCTACTGTTGGAAAGCTTAATCAGGTAATTGGAGGAATTGATAATGGACAGGGAAGTCTTGGTAAGCTAATGAAAGATGAACAGCTTTACAACAACTTGAATTCAGCATCTACGAACCTGAATTCATTGATAGAAGATATGAAAGCGAATCCAAAGAGATACATCAATTTCTCTGTTTTTGGTAAGAATAATAAAGATTAATAATACACCTTATGCAGTACATCGATAATGTTATTTTTCTGATTTTATTAGTTGCTGGGTTTGGATTGTTTGCGAAAAGCCTTTCGAAAATTTACAGAAATATTCGCCTAGGTAGAGAAATCAATCGAAATGATCATAAGTCAGAGCGTTGGGAAACCATGGCACGTGTTGCAATGGGGCAGAGTAAAATGGTAAAACGTCCCGTAGCAGGTATTTTACACCTTTTCGTTTACGTTGGTTTTATCATCATTAATATAGAACTTATTGAGATAATTGTGGACGGGATATTTGGAACCCATCGTTTTTTATCTTCAATTCTGGGAGACAGCTTTTATAGTTTCTTCACCGCTACACTGGAAATACTAGCCTTGTTAGTAATTATTGGTGTTGTGATATTCTTTATCCGTAGAAACTTTTACGGGGTTAAAAGATTAACGATGAAAGAGCTTTTCGGCTGGCCAAAACATGATGCCAACTGGATTCTTATTATTGAATTTGCCCTAATGATGGCTTTTCTAAAAATGAATACGGCTGACTGGGTTCTACAGCAAAGAGGTTTGCTTCCTCAACATGGAAGTTTCCCGATCAGTTCTACATTTTTAGCTCCTATATACAATAATTTTAGTGACGGTTTCTTATTCTTTACAGAAAAAGCGGCTTGGTGGTTCCATTTTGTGGGGATTTTATTCTTTATGAATTACCTTTACTATTCAAAACATTTGCATATTATTTTGGCGTTTCCAAGTACTTGGTTTGCTAATCTTGAGAAAAAAGGAAAGTTCAACAATCTGGATTCTGTTACTAAAGAAATAAAATTAATGATGGATCCGAATGCAGATCCTTACGCTGCCCCGGCAGAAGGTGAGACTGCAGATGTTCCTTCTAAATTTGGAGCTGAAGATATATTTGATTTAGACCAGGTTCAGTTGCTTAATGCATATTCATGTACAGAATGTGGAAGATGTACTTCTGTATGTCCTGCCAATATTACAGGTAAGAAGCTCTCTCCAAGATTAATCCTGATGAAAACCAGAGATCGTTTGGAAGAAGTAGGAAAAAATATCGACAAAAATGGAAAATTTGTTGATGATGGAAAAAAATTACTTAACGACTATATTACAAAAGAAGAACTTTGGGCGTGTACTACATGTAATGCTTGTACTGAAGCCTGCCCTATATTACTGGATCCTCTTTCCATT
This sequence comes from Chryseobacterium piperi, assembly GCF_002285635.2. Lineage (NCBI taxonomy): Bacteria > Pseudomonadati > Bacteroidota > Flavobacteriia > Flavobacteriales > Weeksellaceae > Chryseobacterium > Chryseobacterium piperi. The sequence goes on from NZ_CP023049.2 coordinate 3,507,068, forward strand.
ATTTTTGAAATGAGACGATTCCTGGTGATGGAACAATCTGCTGCACCACAAGAGTTGAATCTTATGATGACCAATGTGGAAAATAATGCTGCTCCTTGGCAGTATAATCAGGCAGACCGATTAAATTGGGCAAAGGAAAACTAGATAATTAAAATAAATTTGAAAATTTGAAAATTGATTAAATCAACTCATTTTCAAATTTCCGAATTCTCACATTTTCAAATTGAAAGAAAAAATGGATTTCAATATAAAAACAATGGCAGAATACGCTGCCGAAGGAAAATCGCCGGAAGTATTGTTTTGGGTTGGATGCGCTGGAAGTTTTGATGACCGTGCTAAGAAGATTACCAAAGCATTTTGCAAGATCCTTAATAAAATAGGGGTAGAGTTTGCTGTTTTAGGACAAGAAGAAAGCTGTACGGGAGATCCTGCGAAGCGTGCCGGAAATGAATTTGTTTTTCAAATGATGGCATTAACGAATATCGAAGTTCTTAATGCTTATGAAGTTAAAAAGATAGTGACGGCTTGTCCTCATTGTTTTAATACCCTTAAAAATGAATACCCTAGTTTAGGTGGGCATTTTGAAGTGGTACACCATACTCAGTTTCTAAAAAAACTGATGGAGGAAGGCAGGCTGAAGATTGAAGGCGGCGCCTTTAAAGGAAAGAAAATTACTTTTCACGATCCTTGCTACTTAGGAAGAGCAAATGATGAGTATGAGGCACCAAGAATGCTTCTGGAAAAACTGGACGCCGAGCTTGTAGAAATGAAACGTTGCAAGACTAATGGTCTTTGCTGTGGTGCTGGTGGTGCTCAGATGTTTAAAGAACCTGAAAAAGGAAACAAGGATATCAATGTCGAAAGAACGGAAGAAGCTCTTTCAGTTGAACCTAAAGTGATTGCAACAGGTTGTCCGTTCTGTAATACAATGATGACTGACGGTGTAAAACACTTTAATAAAAATGAAGAAGTTGCTGTAAAAGATATCGTAGAACTTCTTGCGGAAGCAGATGATTTATAAATGAAATCGATTAAAAATATAACAATAAAACTCAAGACAACTCTTGAGTTTTATTATTTATAAAAAGATAAAGTCAATTATAATTCTTAATTTTATACTTTAATAAATTGTACGGAAATGAAAATTGAAGAATCCAATATAGTAGAAACCAGCGACTACAGAGTTATCATATACCCTGCTTCAAGACCTTTTACAACGAAAGAGGCAAAAGTAATTACTGAGAAGTTATATGATTTTCTTGCAGGTTGGGCGGCTCATGGTAAACCACTTTCATCATCTTTTAAAATCGAGAAAAACCAATTTATTGTGGTGTGCGTAGATGAAGAGAAAGAGATGGCATCCGGCTGCAGTATTGACGCTCTAGGGAAAATTATGAGAGAAATTGATGAAGAGTATCAATTGGGATTATTTGACAGAATGAAAGCTAGTTTCGTAGAAAATGGAGAGGTTAAAACACTAAAGCTTATCGATTTTAAAACAAAGCTTAGAAGTGGAGAACTATCAAGAGATATTCAGGTTTTTGATTTTTCTAAAAATACCTATCTTGATTTTTTAAGCCATTTTCTTTTACCGGTTGATAAAAGCTGGGCAGCATCTATTAAATAGATCTATTGACTATAATAATAAACAAAAAAGTGGATTCTTTCCACTTTTTTGTTTTTAAAGTATATTTGCATAAAACTGGTAAAATTAATAAGCTAGTTGAGCATTTGCTTACACCATATTTCCTAAACACATGCCTAGAATACTTTTTCTAACGACTGCACACCAATATCATGATGACAGGATCTTTTATCATCAGGCAAAAGAGCTCAAAAAATATGGATTTGTTGTTAAGATTTGCAGTCTGAGTTCAGAGTTTAATGGTGCTATTGATGATGTTGAGATTGAATCGTATGCTATTTTAGATCAGAGTACAGCACAAAAAATTAAAGTGTTTGAAAATATAGGTAATAAATTTCAGCCTGATTGTATTATTTGCTCAGAGCCACTTGCTGTTATTGCTGCAAAAAAAATAAAAGGAAAGAAAAACGTAAGTATCATATACGATGTTACGGAATGGTATCCTTCCAAAAGGATGGTTGAGAATTTCTCTTTTTTGATGAAATGGGCTCATGGGATTAAATTCTTTATGATACAGCTGTATGCTGGATACCTAAGCTCCTCTTTTATTTTTGGAGAAAATACCAAGAAGTTTCCTCTGGCTTATGTCTTCCCTTTCAAAAAAAAGATAATTTTGCCTTATTATCCCGATGATGCTTATATTTATAAAAGTATTAAACAATTGGAACCTGATTCTATAACATTATGTTATACGGGACAGCTTTCGAAGGAAAAAGGGATCGGAAATTTTTTTGAAGCAATTGATGTATTACGGAAAAGAAGACCAGATTTAAAAATCAATATTTTAATAATAGGTTCGTCCAGAAAGGAAAAAGATAAACAGTATTTTTCTGAATTGTTATCCCAATATCAATGGGAAAATATCAGAATTGAAAAATCCGTTTCGTTTGAGTCTTTTACAAAAGCATACGCAGAGGCTGATCTATGTTTTGATCTACGGGAGATGAATTATGAAAATCATCACTGTTTACCGATTAAAATATTTTATTATGCAGCCTCCGGTAAACCGGTCATTTACACTGATCTTAAAGCTACCCGTCAACATGTGGAGGTATCAAAGTTTGGGTTTCTGGTAGATCCGGAAGATGCGGAAGCCATTGCAAATAAAATTATGGATTATATTGATGATGCTGAGTTGTATAATACCCATGCTCACAATGCAAGAAGTGAGTATGAAAAAAAATATACCTGGAACGGAATCAGGAATATGTTTACTGATTTTGTGAAGCAATCTATACAATAAGATGAAGCAAGATACTATTGTAAAAACTTTCATTTCCCGTTTTTTAATATTGATATTAAACTTCGGACTTGTCATCTATTCTACCAATATGTGGGGAAGTGAGGGAAAAGGAGTGATATCAATAGTAATTGCAGACTTAACAATCATTGGCTTTTTTTGTAACATTTTTGTAGGAAGTAGTATCACTTATTTTGCCTCAAAATATAAAACAGAACAAATACTATTATATGCTTATGTTTGGTCTATTTTGGTGGGAATTACCGTTCCTATTATTTTTAGTTTTACCCGTACGCTGGAGTATCCCTATTACTTGATTGGCTTATCTGTTTTATCTTCTCTTCTTGCAGCAAATATCAATTTGTTTGTGGGACAAAAAAATATCAGGATGTTTAACCTGTATACGATCTTACAGCAGTTGGTTCACATATTGTTCGTTGCGGTGGTAGTTTATCTTATAAGAATTACTTCAGTAGAGGCTTATTTTATTGCCCAAATTAGTTGCTACCTAATTTTGTTTATTGTTAGCTCCTTTCAGATTTTACGCTATTGTAAAATTTCTAACCTATCATTTTCAGCACCCATCAGGAATGCTTTATTCGATTATGGATGGAAAATCCAGGTAAGCGCATTCCTCCAATTCCTTAATAATAGATTATCATTTTACTTTTTAGAATTTTTCAAAGGGATTACTAGTGTGGGGATATTTTCTATTGGGGTTGCTTTTTCTGAAGCCATCTGGATGGTCAGTAAAAGTCTTTCCGTGATCTTGTATTCTGATGTTGTGAACAGCGCGAATCATAATGACGCTATTGAAAAAACTAAAGTATCTCTGAAAATCAGTTTTTTAATTACCTTGCTGTTTATCATTGGAATTTTATTATTGCCTGCAGGGTTTTATGTCATGGTTTTTGGGAAAGATTTTCATGATACCAAGAAAATTATCTTATTCTTATCGCCGGGTATTTTAGCCATTGCAGTGAGTAATATTATAGGATATTATTTTGCCGGGATTAATAAATTAAGAATACTCAATATCAAGTCGGTGGTAGGTCTTATTTTCACTATAGTTTCTTCTGTTTTTATTATTCCGCGTTGGGGAATTTCCGGAGCTTGTATGATAACTTCTATATCCTACTGCTTGTCATCAGGGTTATTGTTCTGGAAATTTTATGAATTGACAGAATTTCATATTCGCGATTTTATGATTTCCCGATCTGAAATTAATTTATTGCTTCATAAATTATTAAGAGCCTGTTTAAAAAAGTAATAATAAAAAATAGTAAGGGTTAAAAGTTGCATAAAAATTGTCATTTTAGAGTTGCAAAAGAAAAAAACATCAATGTATCCAACAGACTTAACCCAAACTCAGTGGCAATTTATAAAAAAAGCATTAGATTTTGATGACAGAAAACGAAAATATGATTTGGTTGTCATTTGGAATGCTATCAGTTATTTAGTAAAAACAGGCTGTCAATGGAGACTTTTACCTCATGATTTTCCCAAATGGCAATTGGTTTATTACTATTATTCAAAATGGTCAAATCTGGAGATTTTCGATTTATTATTATCAAAATTGAGAGAGGAAGTACGACGAAACAGGGGTCAGAAAGCGCAGGCAAGTTTAGGAATTATTGACAGTCAAAGTGTTCGTTGGGGAAATAACCGTTCACTCAATGGCTTTGACGGAGGTAAAAAAATAAAAGGAATCAAGAGACACGTTGTGGTAGACAAAAATGGTTTTTTGTTAGCCGTAATGGTAAGTGTAGCCAATGTTCATGAGAGTAAGGCTGCATTGTTACTGATCAAAACACTGCGATATTTACTAATTCCGCTTCAGGTAATCCTGGCGGACGGAGGTTATAGAGGAGAGATTATTGAGGAAATAAGAATTAAGTTTAATTATATCATTCAGATCGTAATGCGGAGTGACAAAAAAGTAAAAGGGTTTGAGCCAATTCATAAACGATGGATTATAGAGCGTACATTTGCTTGGTTTGATAACGATAGAAGATTATGCAGAAATTATGAACTCTTAATGGAATCCTCTGAAAACATGGTCAAATTATCCGCCATAAAATTATTACTGAATAAAATTTAAACAGACTCTAAGGAAAAATAATTAAAATAAGTTTTATCTTTGTTTGAAATGAGAAATGTTATTTTTGGAATTCTGGTTGTTTTTTTTGCGCTTCTAAGTTGTAGAAGTGACGAAGACTCTATACAAAGAATAGATCAGACTCTGAATCTATATATGAGAAACAGTGCCGGAGTGGATTTGCTTAACCCGAAAAAGAGTGGGGCTTATACATCAATTGTGATGAATGACTTTAACGGACTTCAAGATATTGCTCCTGTGAATTTTGCTTTGAGAGCAACTGCCGATTCTACACTCTATATAGAATATGTAGACGGGGCAAGAAGGGTAATTGCTAATCCATCGGATTCTATCAGCCCTCAGGACAGAACGTATGAATCCCGTATAAGAGTTGATCTTAGAACGGCTTCTGATACTATTAGTGATGTTTTGAGAATACAATATCATTGGACACCTTCTGTATTTGAGATTTCAAGGGTATTTTATAATAATGAGCCAGTGTTCACAAAACAACCTGGTGTCCCAAATGTCGTTAGGATCCTAAAATAATTTTTAAATTTGCAAAACTGTTGGCATAGATGATCTAATGTCCAACATCTAATTTCTAACATCTATATAAAAATGTTACAAGTCAATTTTTTACGCGAAAACAAAGAACGCGTTTTAGAAGGTCTGAAAAAAAGACAGTTCAAAAATCTTGAATTGGTAGACGATGCTATTGCTACCGATGACGAAAGAAAAAAAATTCAATTTGAATTGGATTCTCAACTTTCCGAAATCAATAAAATCTCCAAGGAAATTGGGCTTTTAATGAAAGAAGGAAAAAAAGATGAAGCAGAGTCCTCAAAATCTAAAACAGCACAATACAAAGAGTCGAGTAAAGAATTACAGTCACAATTAGATGTGAAAGAAAAAGCTTTATTAGATATTCTATATCAATTACCTAATATTCTGAACGAAAAGGTGAAGAGCGGAGTAACGGCAGATGATAATGAGATTATTTATCAGTCTCATGATGTTGAAGGTCTTGGAGAAGGAGCTATTCCGCACTGGGAGCTTGCAAAAAAATATAACCTTATCGATTTTGAATTAGGAGTTAAAATTGCCGGAGCCGGTTTTCCTGTGTATTTAGGAAAAGGAGCAAGAATGCAGAGAGCTTTGGTTCAGTATTTCCTGGATAAAAATGTAGATGCAGGATACATGGAAGTAAACCCTCCTCATGTGGTCAACGAAGCTTCAGGATATGGTACGGGTCAGCTGCCGGATAAAGAAGGTCAGATGTATCATATCGGTGCGGATGATTTGTATTTAATTCCTACGGCAGAAGTTCCTGTAACGAATTTATACCGAGATGTTTTACTGGAAGAAAAAGATCTTCCGATTAAAAATACAGCTTTTTCTCAATGTTACAGAAGAGAAGCGGGAAGTTACGGGGCTCATGTGAGAGGATTGAACCGTCTTCATCAATTTGAGAAAGTAGAAATCGTAAGAGTTGAAAAGCCTGAGAACTCTTATGCTGTTTTAGAAGAAATGGTAGAACATATTAAAGAGATTCTTACAGACCTTGAACTTCCTTACAGAGTATTGAGACTTTGTGGAGGAGATACAGGTTTTGCTGCTGCGATGACATATGATTTTGAAGTATGGAGTGCTGCACAGGAAAAATGGTTAGAAGTAAGTTCAGTATCCAATTTTGAAACATTCCAGGCTAACCGTTTGAAATGCCGTTATAAAACAGATGGTAAATCTCAGCTGGTGCATACCCTGAATGGATCTGCGATGGCTTTGCCGAGAATTATGGCAGCATTGCTTGAAAATAATCAGACGGAAGAAGGAATTAAACTTCCTAAAAAAGTAGCTGAGTATGCTAAGTTTGATCTTATCAATTAAGTAAATACTTATAAAATAAAAGAATCCCCATCATATTGACGGGGATTTTTATTATTCTGTTACTACGACGATTTTCTTATCAGAGTTTTTAAACTTATAATCTTTATCGTAGAGCGTTTTTAAATCGTATTCTATGCGTATAGTATGATCATCAATCTGTTTAAACCAATCATGTTTTCCTTGTACTGATTTTATTTTATCATCAAATTTTAAGGTAGTTCCAATTTGTTTGAACATCATCATGACCAAACCTTCAACACTTTGGCTTTCTTCTTTTGTTGTTTTCGATCGAAGAGCTTCTTCTATATTTTTAAGATTGAAATTGTCTGTATTTAAGGTTAATACTTTTCCGTCCCAATCATTGAATACATTTTGATCTACCGGAAGTTGATTCCCTTTTGAAAGGTTGCCCAAGGCATTATAATCTGATTTGGAGAAATGGTCAAGTTTTAAAGAAAATCCGGCGTATTCATTATTCTCCTTATTAGATTTCATGAAGATTTTCTTCATGATCTTTATAGAATCAGGATTGGTCGTTTTTAGTTTACCTTCTTTTTTATCCAGTTCGTATATGCTCGTCCAGGTAGTAGGAACTTTATCCATTTCCCCAAATTCCTTTTTGTTTAAAGAATCGGGTGACATAGCCTTCATTTCTGCTATAAATTTTCTTACATCAATATCCATTACAGTAGATGAAGCGGCATCTTTATGATAGACTATTTCAGAATTGATTCTACAGGATTGTAAGGTTATAAGGCTTATAAGCAATAAAAAAAAGTTTATTTTCATGGAAATTAATTTTATACTAATGACAATTTACCGCATCATGATTGTGGTCTTTAGAAATCGTCATTGCTTCAGCTTTAGGAGAAAGATAGGGAATACCCAATTCCAGGCCTCTTACAATAAACAATCCTCCTAAAATAATCATAATTACAGGAATCGCTTTTAAAACCTTTACCCTAAAAGCCTGATTCATTAGATTTCCGGCAAGAACTACTGCAAACATGAAGGGAAGGGTTCCTAATCCGAATAAGCTCATATATAAAGCTCCCTGCCATATTCCTCCGCTTGCCAAGCTTGCTGTAAGAGCCATATATACCATCCCGCATGGTAGAAATCCATTAAGAACACCTGTGGTAAACCTTGAGCGGTAATCCGCATTTTGTAATAATCTTCCCAGATTTGATTTTACAGAATATAAAAACTTAGAAAAGAAAGGTATTTTTGAAGCAAAATCTTTTCCTCCAAAAGAAAAAATGGCCATAATGATAAGAAGAATTCCAACAGCAATGGTTAGATACCTCTGAAATCCTGCCATTTCAAATCCCTGACCAATAATTCCTAAAACTCCTCCTAACAATGAATACGTGAATATTCTTCCAAATTGATACGTAAGATTTTGCAGATAATAATTAGTCGCCTGTTTTTTTGTTAATCCCATCGACAATGCAATAGGGCCACACATTCCGATACAATGAAAACCGGAAGCGAAACCTAGTCCAATGGCCGATAAAATAAGTGCTATTTCCATATCACATCATAATCCATTCTATAGTTGAGCTTGTCTTTAGTCCACATCAATCTTAATGTATAATTCCCCATTTTTAAAACTTTTGCAGGAATTATAAATGAATGATTTTCGTCCAGCTGTACAGCTCTTTTAATATCTAAGTTCTGATCGTCAGTTCTGTTTAAAACAAATTTTACTGTAGTATTGGAATTATTATAGTCTTTTGGAAAAGCTATATTGATTCCATTAGTATCCTGGCTGTAGACCGGTTTTTCCTGTAAGTCATCAGCCCTTTTTTTAGCATCAATTACATCCTGGTATTGTAGTTCCTCTTCATAATAGTTATCAGTGACCATTTCTGAGTTTTTCTGCCCATTTGGGAAAAGAAATAACATGGATAAAATAAAGATAATAAATGCAGCTAATGCAATTACTACACCGTGTCCCCAACTAAAATTTTTCATTTCTTCCGGATTTTTTTATTTGTCTTGTATTATGATTAAAAATCTAATTTAAAAGGTCCCTCGAAATAGGTTTTATAAGAGTCAATTAATTTGCCCTGCATATCATAAATCCCTATCGTAATATTTTGTTTAGATAACTTCATTTCATTTTCAGGGAAACTGATATTTATCGTTCCTTTCGAAATCTTATCTCTTTCCACTGTGATCTTGCTTGATGCGCTGTAGATCACTTCACCTTTTGCCGGTTCTATTACTTTAACCGTTACGATTTTCTTGTCGTTTGTTTTATTTAAGAAGGTATAATTATAGGTGTTTGTAATCTTACCATCTCTTACAAAGAATGTGCTTCCTGCAGGTTTAATGAATTTGGCTTCCATTTCTCCACGATTATAAAGAAGGTAGCCTAAGAAGCCTACTAATAGTACCAAAACTAGAGAAAAGCCTTTCATTCTTCCTGTGAACTTAAACGGAGTTTCGTTTTCAATTTCATTTTCCGAAGCGTAACGAATCAGTCCTGTTGGAAGGCCTACTTTTTCCATTACTTCATCACAAGCATCAATACAGGCCGTACAGTTAATACATTCAAGCTGTTGTCCATCTCTGATATCAATTCCGGTAGGACATACAACAACACATTGGTGACAATCTATACAATCTCCTTTACCTTCAGCTTTTCTGTCTTCACCTTTTCTCCATTTAGAACGGTTTTCCCCACGCTTGAAATCGTAGAATACATTGATGGTGTCTTTATCAATCAAAACACCTTGTAGTCTTCCGTATGGACAAACTAATGTACATACCTGCTCTCTGAACCATGCAAATACAAAATAAAATGCTGCGGTTAGAAGAATCATAACAATGAAATTGGTAGGATTGGCAAATGGGCCTTCAGAAACAATTCTGAATACTTCTTTATATCCTACAATATACATGAACATGAAATGGGTAATGATCAAGGAAATCACAATATAAACTGACCACTTTAAGCTCCTCTTCCATATTTTTTCTCCGTTCCAGGGCTGTCTGTCCAGCTTCATTTGCTTATTTCTGTCACCTTCAATAAGATATTCAATTTTACGAAATATCGATTCCATAAAAATTGTCTGAGGACATATCCATCCGCAGAAAATTCTTCCAAATGCAATCGTAAAAATAATAATGAATATTAAAGATGTTATAGCTCCTAAAGTAAGGATGAAAAAATCCTGAGGATAGAAAGGTTGTCCGAAAATAAAGAACTCCCTATCGATAACGTTTAATAAAAGGAATGGGTTTCCATTAATCTTTAAAAATGGAATTGCAAAATATATAATCAGTAAAGTGTAGCTTACAATATTTCTATAGTTGGTAAATTTACCTTTAGGTTTCCTTGGGAAGACCCATCTTCTTTTTCCGGATTGCTCCATTGTCCCTATAGAATCTCTGTAAGTTTCAGGGTCCAGAACCTGTCCCTGTCCGCCGCGTACTTCTATTTCTTCTATGTCTGACATTTTTCTAATGTATTTAAAAAAAGAAAAGCATAATTGGTTACTATTTTTTCTTCTAATAACAAATTATGCTTTTCATATGTTTTAATTTTTTTTGAATTATTCTTTTTCCCAATGAGCTTCTGTTCCTTGAGGAGCAGCTCCACCCTGAGCAGGTGTAATTGGTGGCTGTTCTTGATTGATGTGATATACAAAAGCTGCAATCTTCTCAATTTCAGCACCGGATACTTCTCCGTTTTTACCGAAAGCTCTCATTGAAGGGTTGGTTGGAGAACCATTCCAGTCCATATGGAAAACGTTTTTAAATAAAGTCTTCTCTGGCTGGTTGATCCAGTAATTATCTGTCAAGTTCGGTCCGATTCCTCCTCTTCCGTCTTCACCGTGACAAGATGCACAGTTTGTTTTGAAAAGTTCTTTACCGTCTGCAATATTATCTGCTGAATATTTAGCTGTTTCAATAGTTACAGGAGGCTGAGTTTTTTCATACTCTGCAATACTTGCAATCTGCTCTTTATATTCTTTTTCATATTCGCTTATTGGGTGAGCAAAATCTGTAAAAGAGAATGCTGCAATATATACAATACAAAAAGCGGTCCCAAACCAGAATAAACCTACCCACCATTTTGGAAGCTGATTATCCAATTCCATAATCCCATCAAAACCATGGTCAATAAGGATATCTTTCTCTTCAGTAACAGATTGCTTTTTGAAAGCACTATCATACATTCTTCTTAGGAAAGGGATCTTTTTCTCAGCTAAATAAGCCGCCTTTTCTTCAGGAGTTAATTTTTTGAATTTATTATTCTCAATTAAATCTCCAATTGAGCTATGAATATAAGCCAGGATAGCAGCTATCACAACAGTTCCCCAGAAGTATGGTGAAGCTAAAAACGAGTAGCTTTGTACAAATAAATAATAAAAAACTATTAAAAGTCCAATTATTATTAAAATGTTTACAACAACCGGTGTTCTTTGTTTCATAATAAATAGTTTAATTTTTTAAATTAAAATCGTCCTCATCATCCTGCAGAGGTGCTTCTTCTTCTTCTTTGTAATATTTTTTAGGCCTGCTAAATACATATATAACAAGAGCGATGAAGAACATCATAAAGAAAATCAGAGCCAGCGTCTGGTAAAGACCAGCGTTTTCTGTATTGGATAATATATCTTTAAAGTTCTGAGGAATCATTGAGCCTTTTAATGTTTTTAGTTATTACTTGCTGTTTTAATTTCTGTTGTCTTGATATCTGTACCTAATCTCTGTAAGTAAGAAATAAGAGCTACAATTTCTTTTTTCTCTAATTCCCCTTGAGGTCTCTTTGCGTAAGCTTCTTTTAAGTCATTCGCTTCAGAGAAAATATCTTTTACAATTTTTGCTGCCTGATTGTCTGCCCATTTATTAGCAGAATCTACCTGAGGTTTTGTATATGGTACATCGAAAGTATTTTTCATCAGTAACATTTTATCAACCATTTTAGATCTATCTAAATTAGTAGCGATCAACCAAGGGTAACGAGGCATGATAGAACCTGCAGATGTAGATCTTGGGTTATACATGTGCTTGTAGTGCCAAGAACTTGGGTTTTTACCTCCTTCTCTATGTAAATCCGGTCCTGTTCTTTTAGAACCCCATAAGAATGGTCTGTCATAAACGAATTCTCCGGCTTTTGAATACTGTCCGTTTTTACCGTTGAATCGAACGATCTCATCTCTGAACGGTCTGATCATCTGAGAGTGACAAGCGTTACATCCTTCACGGATATAAATATCTCTACCTTCTAATTCTAAAGGAGAATAAGGCTTCACCGCTGAAATGGTAGGAACACTCTTTTTAAGTGATAGTGTAGGGATAATTTCTACTGAACTACCGATAGATATTGTGAAGAAAGATAAGATACCTAATAATACCGGCATTCTTTCTAACCAAAGGTGAGTTCCCTCTCCCTCTTTACGTTTGTTACCAATATTAGCCAAAGCAGGTGCTTCTGCAGGAACTTCTTTTTGGAATGATCCTTTTCTTACTGTTGCAACAACGTTTACAATCATTAAGATGGCTCCTGAGATATAGAATAAACCTCCTAAGAATCTCATTTTAAAATAAGGGATAATTGCAGTAACGGTATCTAACCAGTTTTTCCACAATAATGTCCCGTCCGGATTAAACTGCTTCCACATTAATCCTTGTGTAAATCCTGAAATATACATTGGAACTGCATAGAAAATAATTCCTAAAGTACCTAACCAGAAATGCCAGTTAGCTAATTTTACAGACCAAATTTTTGTTCTCCACAAAATTGGAACCAAATAATAGATTACCCCGAATGCCATGAAACCATTCCATCCTAGAGCTCCTAAGTGTACGTGACCGATAACCCAGTCCGTAAAGTGACCAATTTTGTTAATGTTTTTAGTTGCTAAAAGCGGTCCTTCGAATGTTGCCATACCATAACAAGTAACTGCAACTACGAAGAATTTAAGAATCGGGTTTTCTCTTACTTTATCCCATGCTCCTCTTAAGGTAAGAAGACCATTAAGCATACCTCCCCATGATGGTGCGATAAGCATGATAGAGAATCCTGTTCCTACTGCCTGAGCCCATGCTGGAAGGGCAGTATACTGAAGGTGGTGAGGACCAGCCCAAATATATACGAAAATTAATGACCAGAAGTGGATAATAGATAGTTTGTATGAGAAAACCGGTCTATCTGCAGCTTTTGGTAAGAAATAATACATTAAACCAAGAACCGGAGTTGTCAATACGAATGCAACCGCATTGTGACCATACCACCATTGTACGATAGCATCTTTTACTCCAGCATATGCTGAATATGACTTCCATCCTGTGAAAGATAACGGAACTTCTAGGTTGTTGAAAATATGAAGCATTGCTACTGCGATCCAAGTACCAATATAGAACCAGATGGCTACATAAAGGTGTCTTACTCTTCTCTTAGCAATAGTTAAGAACATGTTGATACCAAAGATAATCCACGAAAACGCAATTAAAATATCGATTGGCCATTCGTGTTCAGCATATTCTTTTGAAGTGTTAATCCCCATAAAGAATGTAATGAACGTAGCAACAATCATAAACTGCCAAGTCCAGAAATGTAACCAAGATAATGTATCACTGTACATTCTTGTTTTTAATAATCTTTGTAAAGAGTAATAAATACCGGTATAAACGATATTACATACGAATGCAAAGATTACGGTATTGGTGTGCAACATTCTGATTCTACCAAAACCAAATGCACCATGAGTATTAATTAGCCCTTGAATATTACCACTCTTTAAACTCTGAATGGTAGTATCGTCTGTACCAAATAAAAATTCAGGAAGCTCAGGGTAGAAAAGCATTAAGGCTGCTGTAAGCCCGAACAAAAACCCTATAAGCCCAAAAACTATGGTCGCATAAAGAAATGCCCGAACAATATTGTTGTCATAACTAAACTTTTGTGTCTCCATATCAACTATTCACTTTTTTCTTCAATTTTATTATTTTCTCCTTTTTCTTTCTCGTCATTTTTGTTGCCATCTTTCTCTTTCTCCTTTATTTCACCGGAGTCAAAAAGGATTCTTACAGCTGGAGATTCATCATCCTCAAACTGTCCTTTCCTGGCGTTGACTATAAAAACGACCAAGAAAATTGCAGCTAAAGAAACACTGCATAGGATCATTAAATATAGAATATCCATTTGACAACAAAATTAACCTATTTTCGGGGTTCAAATTTAGTGAAAAATAATGACATTCATCACGAAATACGGATTCTGGCTAATTTAAAATCAGTCTAAATAAGGGGTTTCGCGCCTATTTCTTAAAGTATTTTCTTCCCAGGATCCAGGTTGAAACTGTAGTAAAGGTAACTACTGTGATGGAGCTTATTGGCATGATTATCGCGGCAAAGAGCGGATGCATATGCCCTGTAACAGCGTAACTTAAACCAACAATATTATACAGGAAACTTATTATGAATGTCATTTTCACAATAGTTATAGAGCCTTTGCAGACGTTCAGATATTTGTCCAGACTCACCACTTTATCTCCATTCATAATCACATCCGAAGAAGGAGTAAAGGTATTGGTATCATCGGAAATAGCAATTCCTACATTGCTTTGTTTTAATGCTCCGGCATCATTTAAGCCGTCTCCGAGCATAGCTACTTTTAGATTTTTATCCTGTAATCCTTTGATGTAGTTCAGCTTATCTTCCGGACTTTGATTGAAGGCCATTGCCTGGCAGTTTGGAATAATGTCTTTTAACTGCTTTTCTTCTGAGGAGTTATCTCCACTCAGTATAAAAATTTTGTAGTTTGTAAGAGTGTTAAACAGGTTTTTTAGATGTTCTCTATATTCATTTTTAAATATATACTTGCCCAGGAATTCGCCATTCTTACTTATATAGACTGCAGTTTCAAGGTTTTTGGATTCCTGGTTATTGTATTTTGCAGATCCTATTCTATAAATGTTTCCTCTTACGCTGGCCTCATATCCTTTTCCTGAAATTTCCTGAAAATTTTCAACAGGGAAATAATCATCATTAATGTCTATAAACTCATATAAAGATTTTGAAAGTGGGTGATTGGAGTTTTTTAATAATGTTTTGATATTGGAGAGATCGAACTCCTGAATTTCGGAGCCCTCATATTTAATATTGGTCTTTTTTCTATGGGTGATCGTTCCTGTTTTATCAAATACTAAAGTGTCGATTTTAGCAATCTTTTCAATGGTAAGTGTGTCTTTTACGTAGAATTTATTTCGGCCTAAAATCCTCATAATGTGACCAAAAGTAAATGGTGCGGAAAGAGCGAGTGCACAAGGGCATGCGATGATTAAAATTGCGGAAACTACCTGGAACATTTTTTCCAGATCAATAAATGACCAATAAATTCCTGATACTAAAGCAATACCTAATATAATAAAAGTAAAGTATTTGCTTATGTTATTGGTAAGGGTATCTAGCCCGGTTTCGTATTTCTTAAAGGCTTCCTTATTCCAAAGTTGTGTTAAATAACTTTGATCTACATTTTTGATCACTTCTAATTCAAGAGATGATCCTATTTGTTTTCCTCCTGCGAAAATTTTATCTCCCGGTTGTTTGCTAATGCTTTCGCTTTCTCCTGTAATAAAGCTATTGTCTATATTGCCCTCTCCATTAATCAGAATAGCATCTACAGGAATGATTTCCTGGTTTCTGACTAAGATTCTGTCTCCTACTTTGATTTCGGAAAGAAGAATATTATCCTGTTTTCCATTGAAATCCACTTTAGTAACCGCAATTGGGTAGAATGATTTGTAGTCACGATCATAGGAAAGAGAGCTGTAGGTTCTTTTCTGAAAGGTTTTTCCTAAAAGCATAAAGAATAAAAGTCCACACAGGGTGTCAAAGTATCCTGGACCATAATCTGTCACTACTTCGTAGATACTTCTGCCGAATAAAACAAAAATACCAAGAACGATAGGCACATCGATGTTAACGATTTTGTTTTTTAGCCCATACCAGGCAGATTTATAATAATCTGAAGCTGAATAAAAAACGACAGGGATTGCAAGTAAAAACATTAAAGTCCTGAAGAGTCCTTTATAATGCTGCATCCAGTAATCTTCACCGCCTATATATTCTGGAAAAGCCAGAAACATTCCGTTACCAAATGCAAAACCTGCAATGGCAAGTTTTACCAGCAGAGATTTATCCAGATGGTCTATATTTTTCTCTGCGGTTTCAAGACTGATCACCGGTTTATAACCAAGATTGGTTAAAAATTTAGCTAATTCGCTTAATTTTAATTCGTTATGATTGAATGAAACCTGTAAGGTCTTTCTTGTAAAATTAACCTGAGAATACTTGATCCCATCATTTAGGGTATGAAGGCTTTCCAAAAGCCATATGCAAGAAGAACAGTGAATGACAGGGACTTTAAAGGTAACCAAACTGGTATTCCCTTCGGAGAAATCGGTTACTTTTTCAAAAATTTCAGGAGTATCCAGGTAATCGAATTGAGAAGAGTTCTCGTCACTAGGGCGAATTCCTGCTCTTTTATTTAACTCGTAAAAATTACTTAGATTATTGGTATTCAGAATTTCGTAGACAGACTTGCATCCGTTGCAGCAAAAAGTTTTTTCATCAAAAAGAATTCTTTCCTTTTCTATGCCTTGTCCACAATGAAAACAGTTCTCGCTCACCTCCATAAATTATTGACGGACAAAATTATAACAATTTTTTTTGTTTATCGAGTTAAAATGTTCTATTTTTGTGATAAATGTCATATTAAAATGTCGCAGGAACAACAGATTGCAATTGAAGAGAGGTTCGCCAGAGTTTTTAATGATAAATCACTTAAGGAAAGGCTTTCAAGCGCAGATTTTGAAAAATACATCAGCACAAAGAAAAAATTAATTTTTCAAAAACACG
This sequence comes from Chryseobacterium piperi, assembly GCF_002285635.2. Taxonomy (NCBI): domain Bacteria; kingdom Pseudomonadati; phylum Bacteroidota; class Flavobacteriia; order Flavobacteriales; family Weeksellaceae; genus Chryseobacterium; species Chryseobacterium piperi. The sequence continues at coordinate 3,523,820 of NZ_CP023049.2, forward strand.
ACACTATTTTTGAAGATGGGGAAATTCCGAAAGGAGTATACTTTTTAGAAAGTGGAGCCGCTAAACTTTCTAAATCTGGAGCTTTTGGAAAGGATCAGATTTTAAGATTTATTAAAGAAGGAGATATCATTGGCTACCGGTCTTTACTTTGCGGAGAAAATTTTCAAGCTAAGGCTGAAGCAATGACTGATATTGAGTGTACTTTTCTACCTGCCGATGTGTTTATGTTTCTTTTGGAGGTAGACTCTCAGTTATCATTTGTAATGCTTCAGAAAATCGCGTATGAATTAGGGGAATCTTCCAACACCATTACTTTCCTTGCTCAAAAGACAGTAAGAGAAAGGCTCGCAGAGATTTTATTGCTTTTGGAACAGAAATTAGGAGTAGATCCTGAAGGGTTTATTAAAATTTCTTTAACAAGGGAGGAGATCGCTAATATTATTGGTACAGCTACTGAAAGTGCCATCCGTCTGATTTCTGAATTTAAACAGGACGACCTCATCGAGGTAGACGGAAGGAATATCAAAATCCTCAATCACGATAAACTAATGAAACTAGGTCACGTAGTTTTATAAACCATACAAAAATCAAGTCGGCGGAAGCCGACTTTTTAACTTTAAAAATAGATCCATTATGTCTGTTCACTCTGAAATTAAAAAAGTTACGACTGAAACCTTGCGCAAAATGAAATTCGACAAGGAAAAAATAACAATGCTTACCGCGTATGATTTTACCACGGCAAAGATGGTAGATGCAGGAGGTGTTGATGCTATTTTGATAGGGGATTCTGCAGCGAATGTGATGGCAGGGTTTGAAACGACTTTACCGATCACTTTAGATCAGATGATTTATCATGCTCAAAGTGTTGTTCGTGGAGTAGACAGAGCCTTGGTTATTGCTGATTTACCTTTTGGTACTTATCAGAGTAACCCGGAAAAAGCATTGGAATCTGCTGTGAGAATGATGAAAGAAGGAGGAGCTCATGCCGTAAAAATTGAAGGAGGGAAAGAAATTTCTAAATCGATCAAGAAAATTGTTAATGCAGGCATTCCTGTCATGGGGCATTTAGGATTAACACCTCAGTCTATTTATAAATTTGGAACTTATAAAGTGAGAGCAAAGGATGAAGCAGAAGCTGAAAAACTAATCAGTGACGCACAACTTTTGGAAGAACTGGGATGTTTTTCTATTGTTTTAGAAAAAATTCCGGCAGATCTGGCTAAAAAAGTATCAGAAAGCATTTCAATTCCGACGATCGGAATCGGAGCAGGTCCTGATTGTGACGGACAGGTTTTGGTTTATCATGATATGGTAGGAATGAATCAGGGATTCAGCCCAAAATTTTTAAGAAGATACCTTGATCTTTATACTGAAATTACAGGAGCTGTATCTCAATATGTAAAAGACGTAAAAAACGTCGATTTCCCAAACGAAAAAGAAAGTTATTAATTAATGAAAAATCAACAAACTATACAGGGAGTAATCTCCGTTATCGCTTTAATCTGTCTGGCAGTAGGATGGTTTAATTTATTTTCACCAGAAGTGAATGAAATTCTTTCCCGAAGAGTGTTTTATATTGTGATAGGAATAAGCTTTATTATTCAGGCACCATTTCTTTCCAATAGAAATTTCGTTTATGGAATGTATGCCGCAGCTGGTCTGTGTATTATAGGTGCTTTTTTGCCATTAGAATCAAGATTAGCAGGAATGAAAACGATTGGGCTTTTGGGAGGAATTCTTTTTTCTTTGGCCGGCAGATCAAGACAGAGCAGGTAAAATGGAGGAACAGATTGTTTATGAAGACAACCATCTTCTGGTGATCAATAAAAAAGTTGGCCAGCTTGTGCAGGGCGATAAGACAGGAGATGAGTCATTATTGGAATCGATAAAAAATTTTATAAAAAAAAGAGACGCTAAACCGGGAAATGTTTTTCTCGGTTTGGTGCATCGTATAGACCGCCCAACTTCCGGATTGGTAATCTATGCTAAAACCTCAAAAGCACTTTCCCGTTTGACCCAGATGGTAAAAAACAGGGAAATAGAAAAGACTTATTGGGCGGTGGTTTCTAAAGAAATGATTCCACAAAGTCAGAAACTCGTTCATTATTTAAAGAAAAACGAAAAAAATAATAAGGCAATTGTTTTTACCAAACCAACAGATGGAGCTAAAGAAGCGATATTAACTTATACGGTTATAAAAAGTCTGGACAACTATATGCTTCTTGAAATAGACCTGGAAACAGGAAGGCACCACCAGATCCGGGCACAATTATCTAAAACAGGGAGTCCGATTAAAGGAGATTTAAAGTATGGAGCACCCCGTTCTAACCCTGATGGAGGAATTAATCTTCACGCCAGAATGCTGAAGTTTATTCATCCGGTCACAAAAGAAGAAATTGAAATTATTGCTCCTGTACCACAAAATGATGCTATTTGGAGAGCTTGTGAAGAAGGGGTGTAGAAAAGAAGTTAGAAGATGGAAGCCAGAAGATATATTCGGTTTCCATTTTTTATTTGGCCTCATTTATTAAAAGAAATTCTATTTCTTTTTGGGTTTTAATGCCCTCCAATATTCCTCACCTATCTTCCGGCCTTTCGAAATAGCCTTCAAATTTTGCCTGTTTTGAAAAAATAACTATCTTCGTCGAGTACTTTAGGGGTGTCTGTTGATAAAACAGACTGAGATTTTACCCTTTGAACCTGATCTGGATCATACCAGCGTAGGGAAAAGTGAGATGACTTTCTGTTGTACATACTATTGTACAATTATAGCCATTCCTAAAGTGATATGTTTAATTAAAACTTTAGAATGGAACTCTTAATCAACCACACAAGAAAAATTTTTGCGCTCCCTCCAGAGAATTTGGAGGAACTCATGAATTTAGAGGCTCCCGGAAAGAAAAAAGGAATTGCTGTTGCTTTAAACAACCGTATTGTTCCTATTTCGTCGTGGCCGGACACATTACTTCAGAACAATGATTCAATTTTAATTATCACTGCCACACAAGGCGGTTAATCTTCAATAATAATACCTGTACTTATGGCACATTCAATAACCCGTTCGCCGTTTCCCAATTCCAAAAAAGTTTATGTAGAAGGCTCAATTCATAATATCTATGTTGCGATGCGTGAGATACATCTGAGTCCTACTAAACTTAGCCGAGGTGGTCTTGAGGAGAACCCTCCAGTAACTATCTATGACACATCAGGACCGTATACTGATGAAAATTCTGAAATTGATATTTTAAAAGGCCTCCCAAGAATACGGGAACAATGGATCCTGGATAGAAAAGATGTAAATGTATTAGAAGGTATATCGTCAGAATATGGTAAAGCACGTTTGGCAGATCCTAAACTCGATGATTTACGCTTTTCCTATAATCATAAGCCTAAAGTAGCTTTTGAGGGGAAAGAGGTGACTCAATTATATTATGCAAAACAAGGTATCATCACTCCTGAAATGGAATATGTAGCAATCCGGGAGAACCAGAAAATAGAACAGCTTGATTTTGTTTCCAAAGAAATGGCTTCACAGCATCCCGGAAACAGCTTTGGGGCAAATACCCCTAAAAATAAAATTACTCCTGAATTTGTAAGGGATGAAATTGCCGCAGGGAGAGCAATTATTCCCAATAATATTAATCACCCGGAAAGTGAGCCTATGATTATCGGACGAAATTTTCTGGTAAAAATAAATGCGAATATCGGAAACAGTGCGGTTTCATCAAGCATTGAAGAAGAGGTTGAAAAAGCAGTTTGGGCCTGCCGATGGGGAGCCGATACTATTATGGATCTTTCTACCGGAAAAAATATTCATGAAACCAGGGAGTGGATTATCCGAAACAGTCCTGTTCCCATAGGGACCGTTCCTATTTACCAGGCATTGGAAAAAGTGAAAGGAGTACCGGAAGATCTTACATGGGAAGTATTTAAAGATACTTTGATAGAACAGGCAGAGCAAGGAGTTTCTTATTTTACCATTCATGCCGGAGTTTTATTACGATATATTCACCTTACGGTTAACAGGGTAACGGGAATTGTTTCAAGAGGAGGTTCCATTATGGCAAAATGGTGTCTTTATCATCACAAAGAAAACTTTTTATATACCCACTTTGAGGAGATTTGTGAAATCATGAAAAAGTACGATGTTGCTTTCTCTTTAGGTGACGGGTTGAGACCGGGTTCTATTGCGGATGCGAATGATGCGGCTCAGTTTGCAGAGCTTGAAACGTTAGGAGAGCTTACAAAAATAGCATGGAAGCATAATGTACAGGTAATGATAGAAGGACCGGGTCATGTACCGATGCATATGATCAAGGAAAATATGGAGAAGCAGTTGGAAGAATGTCATGAGGCTCCGTTTTATACATTAGGACCATTGACTACGGATATTGCACCTGGGTATGATCACATTACCTCCGGTATTGGAGCAGCGATGATCGGATGGTTTGGTTGTGCCATGTTGTGTTATGTCACTCCAAAAGAACATTTAGGTCTGCCGAATAAAAAAGATGTTAAGGATGGGGTGATTACTTATAAGCTTGCTGCTCATGCGGCAGATTTGGCTAAAGGCCATCCTGGCGCCCAATATAGAGATAATGCTTTAAGTAAAGCGAGATTTGAATTCAGATGGGAAGATCAGTTCAACCTGTCATTAGATCCTGAGACCGCAAAAGCATATCACGATGAAACTCTTCCTGCAGAAGGAGCAAAGATTGCTCATTTTTGTTCGATGTGTGGGCCGAAATTCTGTTCCATGAAAATTACTCAGGAAATAAGAGATTCTGCAGAAATGGGAATGCTTACCAAGTCACAAGAATTTATTGAGAACGGAAAAGAGATCTATTTATGATCATAGTCATAACTCCTGAGGAGTTGATTCAGAATGAAACAACAGTGATTAATCAAATGTTTCGGGAGGGGCTCGATCTACTTCATGTGAGAAAGCCTTTTGCTTCTGATCAGGAAATGAAAACTTTTCTAGATGCTATTGATCCTGTATTTTATTCTCAATGTGTATTGCATAGTCATTTTGAGCTTGCTGAGCCATATGGTATTTCCAGGTTGCACTTCAGGGAGGCGGACCGGTTTACCAGATCATATGTGGCTTATGTTCAGGATTATATTATATCTACTTCTGTGCATGATATTAAGGAATATAATGACTTGGGAAAAGAATGGGAATATGCTTTTCTTAGTCCATTTTTTCCAAGTATTTCTAAAAAGGGATATGGGAATGAGAAAACTGTTCTCAAAGAGTGTGAACAGCAAAATAATAAAGATGTAGGCTTGATTGCCCTGGGAGGAATTCATGAGAAAAATATATTGGAAGCCCTCTATAAAGGAATTCATGGAGTTGCATTACTAGGGGCTATATGGCAAAGTGACCAACCTGTTGAGGTGCTAAAACGTGTAAGGTTTTTATATGAGGATCATATTAAAATAAAAAGTTTTAAAAGCTAATGAAAAGACTGCAATATATCTCTCAGGGGAATACAAAAGAAGATCAGGAATTAAATATTTATAAAGCATTAGATGCAGGAGTGCAATGGGTACAGGTACGATGGAAAAATGCTCCTGCCGGTGAATTGATACAGCTTTGTGAGAGAGCAAAATTATTATGTACAGATTACCAGGCCATATGCATTGTTAATGATCATGCAGAGCTGGCCAAAAAGATTGATGCGGATGGCGTGCATGTAGGGTTAAATGATATTTCCGTTTTGGAGGCAAGAAAAATTTTAGAACCCAGAAAAATAATTGGAGGGACAGCTAATACTTTGGTTGATGTACTTCAAAGAATGTCTGAGCAATGCGATTATATTGGTTTAGGACCACTCAGGTTTACTTCTACAAAAGAAAAGCTCAGCCCTGTTTTAGGTTTTGAAGGGTATCACAAATTAATTCAACATCTAAAAGAAAGATCTTTTGATCTGCCTAAAATCTATGCAATAGGAGGTGTACAACTGGATGATATAGAATTATTACAACAAATCGGAATATATGGAGTTGCTGTTTCTGGACAAATCACCCATCAGCCATCGATTGTTAACGAAATAAAACAAGCTTTAAATGAATCAGATATTAAAAATAGCAGATAGAAGTTTTGAATCAAGACTTTTTTTAGGAACTGGCAAGTTCGGAAATCTGGCGGAAATGACACAATCTATTATCGCTTCAGAATCCAATATGGTGACAATGGCATTGAAACGGATGGATGCTCATTCGAAGGAAGATGATTTGTTAAGTGCTTTAAGGCCAACGCATGCACATCTTCTTCCCAATACTTCAGGAGCTCGTACAGCTAAAGAGGCGGTATTGGCTGCCCAACTGGCAAGAGAGGCACTGGAAACCAATTGGGTAAAGCTGGAAATCCATCCGGATCCTAAATATTTACTACCGGATCCTATCGAAACATTGTACGCGACTGAGGAACTTGCTAAATTAGGTTTTATTGTAATGCCTTATATCCATGCAGATCCTGTTTTGTGTAAACGTCTTGAAGATGCGGGAACATCTGTGGTCATGCCTTTAGGTGCTCCGATTGGAACGAATAAAGGGCTTCGTACTTTAGATTTTCTTGAAATTATTATTAGCCAGAGTAATGTGCCTGTTGTTGTAGATGCAGGAATAGGAGCTCCTTCCGATGCAGCTAAGGCAATGGAAATCGGAGCCGATGCTGTTTTGGTTAATACAGCTATTGCCGTTGCAAAAGATCCCATTAATATGGCATTGGCATTTAAAGAAGGTGTTATTGCGGGAAGAAGAGCTTACGAATCAGGATTGGGAGCGATAAGCTCTCATGCAGAAGCCTCAAGTCCACTGACTTCTTTTTTATTTGAATAAGACATGAGCATGCATAGTTTCGAAAAAATTTTTGAGCAATATCAGTGGGATCAGATAAAACAAAGATTAGATCATGTTACTCTTTCGGATGTTGAATACAGCCTGCAAAAGAAGAAAAAGACATTGGATGATTTTTTTAATTTGATCTCAAAGGCTGCTGCATCCAAACTGGAAGTGATGGCTTCCATAGCTCAGACTACAACTCAAAAACGGTTTGGTAAAGTCATACAACTGTATGCTCCATTATACCTTAGCAATGAATGCCAGAATATATGTACCTATTGTGGTTTCAGCCTGGATAATAAGCTTAAAAGAAAAACCCTTTCTGATACGGAACTCATGATGGAGGCTATGGTACTGAAAACAATGGGAATAAACCATGTATTATTAGTAAGTGGGGAGGCGAATAAGACGGTAGGTATTTCTTACTTTCTTAATGCAGTTCGGTTGCTAAAACCTCATTTTGCTAATATTTCTATAGAAGTCCAGCCTTTATCAGAAGAGGAATATAGTCAGTTGCATAAGGAAGGGGTGCATTCAGTTTTAGTTTATCAGGAAACTTATCATCAGGAGGTGTACAAACAATACCATCCTAAAGGAAAGAAATCAAACTTTCCGTTTCGTCTGGATACTCCTGACAGAATTGGAAGGGCAGAAATTCATAAAATGGGACTAGGTGTTTTATTAGGGCTTGAAGACTGGAGAGTAGATAGCTTTTTTAATGCACTGCATATAGACTATTTGCAAAAACAATACTGGAAGAGTAAATTTTCTGTGTCATTTCCCAGATTAAGACCTGCTGAAGGAATTATAGAACCTAATTTTATTATGGAAGATAAAGATCTCTTACAACTAATCTGTGCTTATAGGATCTGGAATGAAGATCTGGAAATTTCAATCTCTACAAGAGAAAATGAGAATTTCAGAAATCATATTGTTTCATTGGGAGCTACAACGATGAGTGCAGGTTCAAAAACGAATCCTGGCGGATATGCGGTAGATCAGCAATCCCTTGAACAATTTGAAACCAGTGATGAAAGAAGTATGCTGACTATCAAGAATATGATTAAAGGAGCAGGATACGATCCTGTGATGAAAGATTGGGATTCTGTTTACAGTGGTTTTTAATTTTTATATCAACAACAAAGGCTTAAATATAAACACTTTAGTATTACTTAAGCAAGTTTAAAATAATGCTGCATAATAAGCTCACATAAGATGAAAATCAAAGATTTTCAAAGAACTAAAGTGTACTTTTCAGTATAGCTTTTTTAACTTAAAAAGTCTTAAGTGTTTAGAAGCTCTTGTGGTTTAAAAATACCACATGATTTTTAAAACGATAAGACGTTAAACAGCACCGTAATCTTAATGATCGGTTTTTATAATACTAACATGAAAAAAGAAGATGTTTTTTCTCGATACAGCCGGCAAATATTCATTGATGAAATTGGTGTTGCGGGGCAAAGGAAAATAATGAAGGCAAAAATCCTTGTTGTAGGTGCCGGAGGATTGGGAAGTCCGGTTATTCAGTATTTGTCTGCTGCAGGAATAGGGACATTAGGAGTAGCCGATTTTGATATTGTAGAATTGCATAATCTGAACCGGCAGGTTATTCATAATGAAAAAAGTGTTGGAGAGTCTAAAGTCAAAAGTGCGCTGCGGTTTATTAAAAGTTTGAATCATCACATTCATTGTAATCCCATTGAAGAAAAGATAGATGATGCAAATGTTGAAGAAATAATCGCTGAATATGATCTTGTTGTAGATGGATCTGACAATTTTAAGAGTAGGTATTTAATTAACGATGCCTGTGTGAAATTAGGAAAACCTTTGGTATATGGAAGTATTCTGGGTTTTTCCGGTCAGGTTGCCGTATTCAATTACGAAGGGAGTAAAAATCTAAGAGACCTGTTTCCTGAACCACCGGTTGAAGAAAATCTTCCAGATTGTGATAGTCTTGGCGTCCTAGGATCATTACCGGGTATTGTGGGAAGTATGATGGCTCATTTGACCTTAAAAACAGTCAGCGATTTACCATTGAATCTCAACCAACTGACGCTGATTGATACATGGAATTGGCGATTTCAAACTATTGATTTCTAGTTATATTGTTTTAAATAAGTGAGGCAGTAAGAATAATCTTACCGCCTCATTTTTAGTTTTTTCCTTAATCTTATATGATCAGTTACATCACTCAGAGATTTAACCTAGCGAAATCGAAATGATAAACTTCCATTTAAACTAGTTTGCAATTGGGCAATTTTACGAATCCGCGGTTTTGCGATTTTACCTTTCAGCCCTTCCGCCAAACTGCTCTCCATTTACTTATCCTGCTGCATTACCCCTCCGCTATCTTCTTTTTTAGTATTGTTTAAGATATTGGGATCTTCCTTAGCTAATTTGTTTTTTGTTGGAATTTTATAATTTATTGAAATTCCAAAGTTTCTGGTATCGTACTTACTTCTAAGGTATACTGATTCTCCGTTCGGAGGATTAGAACGTACTTGCATTACCTGACCATTGAAAATATCATTGGCAAAAACAGAAACTGTAAGGCGGTTATCCAGGAACTTTTTGGTTAAAGTGATGTCTACCGTATTGCTGAATGGCTTTTCTGCTGTAAAGTAGAAGTATCCTGCTCTTGGAGTCAGATAGCTATAGTTGGCGGTTAACTTTATCTGTTTAGGTAAAATTAACTGGGTCATCACATTAAAGATCCAGAATCCTCTGTTGTTTAAATTATCAATCTCGTGTTTTTGATATCCTGCGTAGATGTACATAAAGTTAATCTTGTCAGGATTGAAATTAAATTTCATAATTTCACTCATAGGCTTGCTGAAAATCATAAAAGGAACCGGAAGACCTACACTAAAATTATGAATCCTCATGTTGGAGATATTCACCTGCTCATTGAATAAATTTTTACCTTCCTTTCTAATGATTTGTGCCACCTGATTTTTTGCTGAGCTCACACTATATCCGATAAATGCATAATCGAAAGCCGAAAGCTTTATTTCGTAATTATCAAATATGGTTGGTTGCAGGTTTGGGTTACCATTGACCTGAGTATTAGGACCCTGGAATGTTGTATTGTTTGGGTTAAGAACAGAGATACTCGGCAGACTGATCTTCTTATTATAGTTAGCAGAAAGGGATACCTGGTTCATTAAGCTATATTGTACACTAGCGTTAGGGAACAATTTGAATTTATTAAAAGGAAGTAGGTCTTTCTGAACTACAGATCCGGTACTGTCAATGACTCTTGTTATTCCGGAGATATCATAATTTTCGGCACGGACTCCTAAAGTGAAATCAAATTTTTTCAGCTTTGCCTGGAACTCAAGATAAGTAGATGCTGTTTGTCTCTGATAATCAAGATTAGTCAAACCTCTGCTTTGAGTATCGAAGTTTTGTTTTTCATACAATCCACCTAAACTTACTTTCCCTCCATCCAGAATTTTAATCGGTTGGGAATAGTCTACTTTAAAGTTGGCTATTCTCATATCAGACTCATTGTTGAGTAAGATACCATCAGAAAATCGTGGAAAGCTATAATCGGGATTAATGTAGTTGATGTCTCTATAAATATTATTCTGATCAAACTTACTGGTTGATTTAGTGTATCCAAACTGAAAATCCAGTTTTTGAGATTTATCACTAAAGCGTTTTTGATAGGTTACGACAGCTTCTTGCCTTAAATTGTTTGTATAAGCTGCATCAAAGGCATGAAAGTATCCTTCTCTTATACTGTCCTTGACAGGAATGAAAGGCAAATCGGCAAAACCATTGCTCTCTGTGTAATTGCTGTTTTTATTGTGGTAAATATCATAATTGACTAATAATCTGTCGTGTCCAAGATCAAATGTTAATCCTGACTTTGCAAAATACCCACGACCTATTCGGTCTGTGTTACTTAGTAATAAATCATTTTGATTGGTATTCAACATACTTTCACGATAGTTCTGACCGATATTAAGCTGCCATCCAAAATATTTATTTCTGGCATTTAAATTTAAAGAGTTGCTGGTTCTGCTTCTGAATTTACCATAATTGGTAAATGAATAGTTTCCGGAATAGGTGGCTGTTAAGTACTTATTAGCATTTTTATTTGTAATAATGTTCATAATGGCACCTCCCGAGGTTGCAGGAAATTCGGCTCCGGGTTGTGTAATCACTTCAATTCTATCCACAGAATTGGCAGGCATTCCCTCTAAGAAAGAATTCAATTCATTGGAGGTAATATTTAGTGGACGTCCGTTAAGGTATACATCAAGTATTTTTCCCTGATACATCATTCCTGCAATATCCGTAGAAACAAGGCCGGGAAGTTTTTTAATTCCTTCCAGTACGTTTCCGTTATTAAGCTGAGGTTGTTCAGAGAAATCAAAAATAGTACGGTCGGCTTTCTGCTCAACTGCTTTTTTAGTTTTGGTGATAACGACACCTTCAATCTCTTTTTCCTTAACCTGGCTTTTAGCCTTTTCCTGGGCGTATGTATTAACTATAAAACCGGAAAGGAATAAAGTAAGTATAATTTTCTTCATAATGCTTTTTACTACTCTCAAGTTAGACGCATAAAACAAAGATTTGTTACATTGACTTTACAAAATCGGGAATAAATTTTCTTAAAATCTATTTTATCATTGAATTTTTAACAGACATTTGAAAGACTGTTTTAAAACTTATGCATAATCGCTCTAACCTCATAACGGTGGTGTTTTATCTGCATAGTATAAGAAGGATGCTCTTGGGGATTTTTGCATAAAACTTAACTTTTTTACAAAATATTTTTTTATTTGTAAAATATTTATATCTTTGCCCAATAATTATCAAGAATCTCATAGATGGGATAGCAACCTGCAAAAACAAGCAAGGTGCTGAAATAGATAAGCCGATTCTCTTTCGGAAAAAATGTTTTAATCTATTCTTCCCATCTTAAATTTTTGTTTTAAATTAAAAATCAATGTTTAAGAACAAGGGAAACTACACCGCAATGAATTTGACTTTTTGTCTCTCGGATACTGGAGCTAAGCTTCGTTATTCTGATGATTACTCATGCCATAACGTGATGTGTATGTGTTGTTGTTTTTAACTTTCATTAGTTTCTATCAGATAGTATAAACCAAACCTTTTTTACTTTTCCGGTATAGCCTTGCAATTCAAGGTTACGGAATTCTATTGCTTAAAATTTTAAGCGAAGAATCATTAAATACAAAAATTAAAAATAAAACACATGCATAATTTCAAACATAGAAGTATTATCACTTCAGCCACCCTTATTTCTACCTTTTACTTTGCACAGTCGGATTCTTTAAAATCAAAAAAGATAGATGAGGTTGTGCTGCTTGGTTCAAGAGGAAGCGGAAGATCACTAACGGATACACCCGTACCGGTAGACGTTATCAACATTTCAAAAATATTAAAACAAAGTCCTGTTAATAATATAAGCCAGGCACTGAACTATATTGTTCCTTCTTTTTCCTCCACATCCCATACGGTTAATGACGGGACTGATTTCGTAGACCCGGCACAATTACGAGGATTAGGACCAGATCAGGTTTTGGTTCTTCTTAATGGGAAAAGAAGATATCAGTCATCATTAATAAACGTGACCCTAACTCCGGGAAGAGGATCTGTAGGGACCGACCTTAATGCTATTCCTGCATTTGCACTTGATAAGATAGAGGTTTTAAGAGATGGTGCTTCTGCACAATATGGATCTGATGCTATTGCGGGTGTTGTGAACTTAGGACTCAAAAAGAGATTAGGCCTTTCCGGCCAGGTATTTTTAGGCGGATATGCTTCGCCGGTTACGAATAACTTTTCGGGAGGAGTAGATGGGGAAACTATTTCCTTAGACCTTAACTATGGTTTTAAAGTAGGTAAACAAGGTTTCTTTAATATTACAACTTCTACTCAATATCGGGATCCTTACTCAAGAGCAGGTGTGAGGGGAGGAGATATTTATAACGCTTATAATGCAATTAATTATAGAGCAGCTCAGAATGGAATAGATATAGACGGATTATATAAGAATATTGGAAATACCGCGAACAGTCAGCAGATTATTAATACGATCAAGCAATACGCAACTCAGGTCGATTACTTCTCATCTCAGCTACAAAACGATATCTCAAATGCCAATAGCATTTCAACGTTGCAAGGATTGCTGGGAGGAGATGTTACGAATCAGGAGCTTGCTTACAGAGGGCTTGAGCGAAAAGATTTCAGTATACGAGCTGGACAATCGAAGCTGCAATCAGCACAGGTGTATTACAATTCAGAAGTACCTATTAATGATGATTGGAAAATTTACTCTTTTGGTGGTTATAGCTATAGGCTGGGGAATGCGGGAGGCTTTTTCCGTCTGCCGAATACGGAAAGGAATGTCAATTTTCTTTCACCTAATGGGTATCTACCCCAGATAGAGGCTACTATTAATGATAATTCTTATGCAGCAGGGATTAAAGGAAAATGGAATGACTGGAATATAGACCTGAGCAATACTTTTGGTAAAAATACATTTGACTTCGGTGTAGTGAATACCTTTAACGCTTCATTAGTTAATAACTCACCAAGATCTTTTAAAGCGGGTGGACTGGAGTTTTTACAAAATACAGTCAACCTGGATTTTTCAAAAAAGTATGATGTATTACATGGGTTAAACATTGCTTTTGGTGGTGAATACCGTTATGAAAACTATAAAGTAAATGCGGGAAACCAAAACTCTTATGCATCTTATGATATTTTTGGAAATGTAGTTACTACAAGTACACCTGGCAATGAGTTGGTAACCGATTTTTTCGGAAGAACAAGACCTGCCGGTTCGCAGGTATTCCCAGGGTTCAGTCCTGAAAATGCAGTTTCTGGAAACAGGAACAGTGTTGCAGGTTATGTGGATGTAGAGCTGGAACCAACTGATTGGTGGCTAGTGGAAGGAGCCTTGCGTTATGAAAACTACTCAGATTTTGGGTCAACATTTAATTATAAGCTGGCAACGAATGTTAAGCTGGTCGATAATTTCAATTGGAGAGGTGCTATTTCTACAGGCTTTAGGGCACCTTCTTTGGCCCAAATCTATTATAGTTCAACTTCAACCTTAATTCAACAAGGAAATACGACTCAGGTTGGAACTTTTAGAAATAATTCTGAGGCAGCACAGGCTTTAGGAATTCCGAAACTAAAACAGGAGACTTCTCAGTCCTATAGTACAGGTATTACATGGAAAGTTCCGAAACTGAATTTAGTTGTTACAGCAGATGTCTACTATATTAAAATTAAGGATAGAGTAGTTCTAACCGATTTGTTTTTCAGACCTGAAGGTACTCCGGGAATAGATTTTCCTGAAGGATCTGATCAGGCTGTTCTGCAAAACGCTTTTGATCTTGCCAGAGCAAGTGCAGCTAATTTTTTTGCCAATGCAGTTAATTCTCAAACAAAAGGACTTGATATTACTGTTTCTCAGACTTCAAAAATTAGCTCTGGAATTAGTTTGGAGAATAATTTTGGTCTTAATCTCAATCAGACAAAAAGAATTGGAGAGATTAATGCTTCTCCCAAATTAATAAGCCAGATTGATAGCTATTTTTCAGAACCGAACAGAGTCTACTTTGAAGAGGCGGTACCTCGTGTGAAGGCTACGCTTTCCAATGCCTTGTGAGTATCAGATTTTAATGTTTTACTGAGAAACTCTTTCTTTGGAAAAGTGACTGATGCAGATGTGCTAGATGCTAACTTTGACGGTGTTACAGGAAAGCAGGAGCATTTTGTTTTAAATAGCCGTTTTGTAACTGATCTTTCTGTTGGGTATGATTTCAATAAGAATGTTGCACTGACAATAGGAAGTAATAATATTTTCAATGTAATGCCTTCTAAAAATCCTTTAATCAATTCTTTGACAGCAGATAATCAATTTGTTTATTCCAGACAGGTTTCTCAGTATGGAATTGGTGGAAGGTTTTTATTTGCAAGAGTGGAGTTTAAGTTTTAGAAGTATAGCTTAATAAAAGAAAAAGCCTCGCGTTAGCGAGGCTTTTATATATAACTAATAATCTTAGTTTTCTTGTTTTTTAATCAGGTTAAGTGCAGAACCTGCTTTGAACCAGTCAATTTGTTGATCATTATATGTATGGTTGGCCATAATGATATCTTTTGTTCCATCAGTATGTACAAACTCCAGTGTAAGCTGTTTTCCCGGAGCAAACTGATCTAAGTCTAAGAAGTTAACAGTGTCATCTTCCTGGATTTTATCATAATCTGCTTCATTAGCAAACGTTATCCCTAACATCCCTTGTTTTTTAAGGTTAGTTTCGTGGATTCTTGCAAATGATTTTACCAATACTGCTTTTACACCAAGGTGTCTTGGTTCCATTGCTGCATGCTCTCTTGATGAACCTTCACCGTAATTCTGGTCTCCAACCACAATAGTAGGAATACCTGCAGCTTTATAAGCTCTTTGTACAGCAGGAACTTCACCGAATTCACCTGTCAATTGGTTTTTAACATGATTGGTTTCCATGTTATAGGCATTTACTGCTCCAATCAGCATGTTGTTTGAAATATTATCAAGGTGACCTCTGTATTTCAACCATGGTCCAGCCATAGAGATGTGGTCAGTTGTACATTTTCCGAAAGCTTTAATTAAAACTTTAGCCCCTTCAATGTTTTTACCATCCCAAGCCGGGAATTCTTCTAATAACTGAAGTCTGTCTGAAGTAGGACTTACATTAACGACTACTGAAGAACCGTCCTCAGAAGGAGCCTGATAACCATTGTCATCTACAGCAAACCCTTTCTCAGGTAATTCAAAACCATTAGGTTCATCAAGTTTTACCTGATCTCCATTCTCTGCAGTTAAGGTATCTGTAATAGGGTTAAAATCTAATCTTCCTGAAATTGCAACTGCTGCTACCATTTCTGGAGAAGCTACAAAAGCATGGGTATTAGGGTTACCATCAGCTCTTTTTGCAAAGTTTCTGTTGAATGAATGTATAATTGAGTTTTTCTCTCCTTTTTCAGCACCTTCTCTGTCCCATTGTCCGATACAAGGTCCGCAGGCATTAGTAAAGATTCTTGCGTTTTCAAATTTTCTGAAAGAATCTAAGAAACCGTCTCTTTCTGCCGTGAATTTTACCTGTTCAGATCCTGGGTTGATCCCTAAGATTGCTTTAGGTTTTACACCTTTTGCTACAGCGTCTTCAACGATAGAAGCAGCTCTTGATAAATCTTCATAAGAAGAGTTGGTACAAGAACCGATAAGAGCCCATTCAACTTCTAAAGGCCATCCGTTAGCTTCAGCCTTAGCTCTGAATTCAGAAACAGGAGTTGCTAAATCCGGAGTGAAAGGTCCATTAAGGTGAGGAGCTAGTTCAGAAAGGTTAATTTCAATTACCTGATCAAAATATTGTTCAGGGTTGGCATATACTTCAGCATCACCAGTTAAGTGTTCTGCAATTTTATCAGCTGCATCTACTACATCCTGCCTTCCTGTAGCTGCTAAATATCTTCTCATTGAATCATCGTATCCGAATGTAGAAGTGGTAGCACCGATTTCAGCACCCATGTTACAGATAGTTCCTTTACCTGTTGCTGAAAGTGATTCTGCTCCCTCTCCGAAATATTCTACGATACATCCTGTACCTCCTTTTACGGTAAGAATTCCTGCTACTTTTAAGATAACATCTTTTGCAGACGTCCATCCACTCATTTTACCAGTTAATTTGATACCGATAAGTTTAGGCATTTTAAGCTCCCATGCCATTCCAGCCATTACATCTACAGCATCAGCACCACCAACTCCGACAGCAACCATACCAAGACCTCCTGCATTTACAGTATGAGAGTCAGTACCGATCATCATACCTCCAGGGAAAGCATAGTTTTCCAATACCACTTGGTGAATGATACCTGCTCCCGGTTTCCAGAAACCGATTCCATATTTATCACAAACAGAACTCAAAAAGTTAAAAACCTCAGAGTTTTTATTGATACCTTCCTGTAAATCTGCTTCTGCACCAATTCTTGCCTGGATCAGGTGATCGGCGTGAGCAGTTGAAGGAACAGCTACTTTAGCTTTTCCGGCCTGCATAAACTGCAAAAGAGCCATCTGCGCAGTTGCATCCTGCATGGCAACTCTATCCGGAGCAAAATCTACATAAGAATTTCCTCTCTCATATTCCTGAGTTGCATTGCCCTCCCAAAGGTGGGTGTATAATATTTTTTCTGATAATGTAAGAGGTTTGCCCACGACTTTTCTTGCTGCTGCAATTCTTTCAGGGTAACGCTCGTACACTTTTTTGATCATATCAATATCGAATGTCATATCTTTTGAATTAATGTTTTTGCATTTATATTTTTTATTGACAGCTGAACATCAATGGCTGATTATTTCACAAGCTCCTTAATGGGAGGTGCGAACTTAGTCAGGTCAATGCCATCAACTGCCGCTTTATATTCATCTATATTAGGGATTCGCCCAATAATAGCTGATAGAACAACAACAGGAGTAGATGCAAGCAGAGATTCTCCTTTTTTGCGTTCTGAATCTTCAACCACTCTTCCCTGGAAAAGACGGGTTGAGGTTGCCAATACCGTATCTCCTTTCGCTGCTTTCTCCTGGTTACCCATACAAAGGTTACATCCCGGACGTTCAAGATACATCATATTTTTGTATTCAACACGAGCTTCACCTTTAGGAGCGTTGTCATCGAATTCGAATCCGGAATATTTTTGCAATACATCCCAATCCCCTTCGTTTTTAAGCTCATCTATAATATTGTAGGTTGGTGCTGCTACGACAAGCGGTGCATTGAATTCAACCTTACCTTGTTGTTTCTCCAGGTTTTTAAGCATTTGAGAAACAATTTTCAAATCGCCTTTATGAACCATACATGATCCTACGAAACCAAGATCTACTTTCTTCTCTCCTCCATAGTAAGAAAGAGCTCTGATAGTATCGTGAGTGTATCGTTTGGAAACATCATCATTATTTACATCAGGGTCTGCAATCATTGGTTCTACAATCACATCTAAATCAACAATCACTTCAGCATAATATTTAGCGTTCGCGTCCGGAGTAAGAGCTGGTTTCTCACCGGATCTGATCTCAGCGATTCTCTTGTCTGCTTTATCGATCAAGCCTTGAAGAACCTGATTCTTATTATCCATACCTTTGTCGATCATAATCTGGATTCTGCCTTTTGCAATCTCCAATGATTCAATCAAAGTGTTGTCTTCAGAAATATTGATAGAAGCTTTTGCTTTCATTTCTGCAGTCCAGTCTGTAAATGTAAATGCCTGGTCAGCAGGAAGTGTTCCAATGTGAACCTCAATGATTCTACCCTGGAATACATTTTCTCCTCCGAATTGTTTAAGCATCTGGGCTTGTGTAGCATGAACAACATCACGGAAGTCCATATGCTCTTTCATATCCCCTTTGAATGTTACTTTCACAGATTCAGGGATTGGCATAGATGCCTCACCGGTAGCTAATGCAAGTGCCACTGTTCCAGAGTCGGCCCCAAATGCAACACCTTTAGACATTCTCGTGTGAGAGTCACCACCGATGATGATAGCCCACTCGTCTATGGTGATATCATTAAGAACTTTGTGAATTACGTCGGTCATCGCGTGATATTCACCTTTCGGGTCACGTGCCGTGATCAAACCGAAATCGTTCATGAATTTCATTAATTTAGGAATGTTGGCCTGAGCTTTTTTATCCCATACTGAAGCGGTGTGACAACCTGATTGGTATGCACCGTCAACAATTGGAGAGATTACTGTTGCTGCCATTGATTCCAATTCCTGTGCAGTCATAAGACCAGTTGTATCCTGCGAACCAACAATATTAACTTCCACACGAACATCTGATCCAGCGTGTAACACCTTTCCTGGTGTTGTACCCACTGCATTTCTGTTGAATATTTTTTCTACAGCCGTAAGTCCTTGCCCTTCATGGGAAATTTCTTTTGACGGAGCAAAAACAAGAGGCGTTTCTATTCCTAAGAGTTTTGCGGCAAATGTTTGAAGCTTTTTACCGAATACAATAGCATAGGATCCTCCGGCTTTTATAAATTCTACTTTTTGAGGGGTGAATGCTTTGGAGATATCAATCAGCTCCTGATCACCATTATATAATTTTTTAGTTTTTGTATTGATTGTAAGAACAGTTCCTGTAGCCACAGAGTAAGCCTGTTCAAGGATAGGCTCTCCATTCTCATTGCGGACAGGATTACCTTCTGTATCTAATTTTTTCACCCAGTTTTTAAGGTCGATACCAATACCTCCGGTAACGTCAACTGTAGTAAGGAAAATTGGAGAAATACCGTTGGTTCCTCCTACAATCGGAGCAATATTGACAAATGGGATATATGGGCTTGCTTGTTTCCCTGTCCATAAAGCCACGTTATTTACTCCTGACATTCTTGATGAGCCCACACCCATAGTTCCTTTCTCAGCAATAAGCATAACACTTTTGTCAGGATGTTGAGCCTGAAGTGCTTTGATTTCTTCCTGAGCCTTAGGTGTAATCATGCATTTACCATGAAGTTCACGGTCTGATCTTGAGTGAGCCTGATTCCCCGGAGAGAGCAGGTCTGTTGAAATGTCACCCTCACCAGCGATAAAAGTAACCACTTTAACTTCTTCAGGAACGTCTGGAAGTTTAGTGAAGAACTCAGCTTGTGCATAGCTCTCAATAATTTCTTTTGCAATTTCGTTTCCGTTATTGAATGCCTCCTTTAAACGATTTGTGTCTGCGTCATAAAGGAAAACTTGTGTTTTAAGAACTTTGGCAGCTTCTTTGGCAATAGAAATATCGTTGCCTAAAGCAAGGTCAAGCAATACTTCAATAGATGGGCCTCCTTTCATGTGAGATAGCAGCTCAAAAGCAAAAGCAGGTGATATTTCTTCTACTACGGATTCACCCAGGATGATCTCCTTTAAAAATTGAGCTTTTACACCCGCCGCACTTGTTGTTCCGGGTAAGGTGTTATAAATGAAAAATTTAAGAGAATCCGATCGATCTGCATTACCTGAATCTTTAATTTGTGCAATAATTTCACTTAGTAATTCAGCACCATCAATAGGCTTTGGATTAAGCCCCTGGTTTTTTCTTTCTTCAATCTCTTTGATGTAATCCTTATAAATATTCATATAGAAGTCTTTTCGATGTTGTTAAAGGCAAGTTATAAAACAGTCATTAGACCGTCCTTTTCTTTACCAGTCTGTAAAAATTAATGCTATTTTGAGCTGTCTCATTTTGATAGGCAATACGGACTGGTGTAGAATAAGTATAGCTACACCTTGTTTAAAATTGTAAGATAATCTGCCCCAAAAGTGAGTGTAAAGGACTTTTCCGGAATGTGTAAGTGGCTTACCTGTGATCTGTCTTGCCGCAAAAACGCTCTTTGGGTAACATTTGTACATTTTTTGATCATATCGATATCAAATGTCATATCTTAAAAAATGTTTTTAAATTATCAAACAATTAAAAATGTTCCCAAATTTACGAAATTTTACTATTTTATGAAGATCAAATTATTTAGATTCTTTATAAATATGTTTTTTATATTTTCTATTTTGGCCGTATTTTTGCAAAAATGATGAATATGAGAAAAACGGCTAATTTTTTGGCACTATTTATTTCGGTTTTTATTTTTTCACAGGCGAAGTCTTTAAAGAAAATACCTGCTAAAAAAAATTCCAAAACCATTGTTAAAAAAGTATCTGAGCCTAAAGTTAATCCTGATTGGGTTGTTATTAATGGAGAGGTTCCTGTACTCATTCCACAAAAGAAGAACGGGAAATTCGGATATGTTAATCAAAAAGGTAAATTTTTGATTGAGCCGGAATATCATATCGCTGTTTTTTTTGCAGAAGACTGTAATTTATTGAATTCTCCTAATGAAAAAATCAGAAAATTCGGAACACAAAAATATGCTACGGTAGAAAAGGACTTGATTTCGTACAGAATTGATCAGTCCGGAAAAAGAGTCTATCAATATAAAAATACAGATTTGGGAAAATGCCAGAGTGTATTTAAACAACAGCAGTACCAAGCCTATATTTTAAATGGATTTTATGGTATTATTGAACCCTCAAAGTTTGTTAATGCTGCTGACTACAGAGACTACCAGATCTACCCTCAATATGAATATTTACATATTATGGAAGGTGATGATGTCTCTAATCCAATGATCGTTGCTTCTCATAATGACCGGTTTGGGGTGATTGATGTCCATAACAATATTATTATTCCATTTGAATATTCCAATATCAAAAGAAACTTTAGTTGGAAACTTGGGAAGATGTTTGAAGTAACCAAAGACGGAACAAATTACTATTATATCGATTCGAAGAATAAGGCGTATTAGGCAGGATTCGAGATGCGGGTTACGGGGTATTGTGCGATACGGGTTTCGGGATTCGAGTTATAAAAGGCTACGTCATATGATAAGAAATAACCTTGTATTCTTTTTGTATGCCTTCTTTTGATTTTCGCTAAATAGCAATACACCAAAACTCAAACCCCGCACCTCGCAACATGTAACACGCATTTCGTACTCTGGATCTCGAACCTCTCATCATAGCTTCCATCTCATATATTTTTTGTAATTTCGCGGCTGAAATAAAGGGGTGCTTTTATAGGCTGAGATGATACCCAATGAACCTGGAACAGGTAATGCTGTTTAGGGACGCTTCGATCTTACGTCGAAATTGTATGATATCTTATTGATCCCCTTTTATTCATTAAATTTTAAAATTTATAGAATGAAAGGATTATTTTTTTTAGGGCTTACTGCAAGCTCTCTGGGTTTTGCTCAAACTCAAAATACCGATTCCTTAAAAACCAAAGAGATTGAGGCTGTTAATTTTACAAAAAGGCTTCCTGTTGCTAAAGAAATCATTAATGTTCAGAGAGATCTGGATCGCAGAAACCTTGGGCAGGATTTACCAATTCTTTTAAAAAATCAAACCTCCATTATCTCAACTTCAGATGCCGGGAATGGTGTAGGATATACGGGTTTTAGAATTCGTGGTGTTGCAGGAAGGGGAATTAATGTTATGATGAATGGAGTTCCTTTTAATGACTCTGAAAGCCAGGGAACCTTTTTTGTCAATGTCCCGGATCTTACGAGTTCTGCTTCGCAGATTGTTATTCAGAGAGGGGTGGGAACCTCGAATAATGGAGTTTCGGCTTTTGGAGCCAGCATTAATGTTATATCGAAAGACCCGGAAGATCAGTTTTATGTGAAAACCGATGATAGTTATGGCTCTTTTAGTACCTATAAATATTCAGCTGAGGTAGGTTCAGGAAAGTTCTGGAACAATAAGCTTTCGTTGATGGGAAGGTATACCCATATTCAATCAGACGGATATATAGACCGGGCATCATCCAGGTTAAATTCTTATAATTTTACTGCTTTGTTTGAAGAAGGGAAGACCAGAATCCGATTGATGGCATTTGGAGGAAAAGAAAAAACCTATCAAGCCTGGAACGGAATAGACCGGAAAACGTGGGAGACGAATCCGAAATTTAATTATTCAGGGCAGTATACCGATTTGTTTACGGGCGAGGAAAAGTTTTATGATAATGAAACTGATAACTATCGCCAAAATCACTATCAATTATTGTGGGAGCAGAATTTCAATGATAACTGGCACTTAGAAACAACGTTTCATTACACCAAAGGAAAAGGATATTATGAGAATTATACAAGGGTAGATGAAGAAAACCAGGAGGAAGATGCTATTCATTACTCTAATTATAACCTGCCAGTTCCTATCATTGATGGAAATCCTCTTCTGCAAACAGATTTTATCAGAAAGAAATGGCTGAACAATGATTTTTACGGGGTGGTTTCTACGCTTTACGGAAAGTTTGAAAACTTGGATCTTAATTTTGGTGCGGTAGCTAATCAGTATTATGGAAGACATTACGGAAATGTAACCGGAGTATATTTGCCACAAATAGCTGAGTATGAATACTACAGAGGACGTTCTGTGAAAAATGAAGTGGCCGGATTTGCAAAAGCTCTTTTCCGTGTGAATGATTTTGAGTTTTTTGGTGATTTACAACTTAGAAATATAGATTATGATACAAAGATTTTATTGGCAGGTGATGGAGAAGGGGCTAATCTAAAGAAAAACTGGTTGTTTTTTAACCCTAAAGCCGGAGTGAATTATAGAATAGGAAATGGAAAGATATTCCTGTCTTATGCACATGCTCAACGTGAACCGAATAGAGATGACCTGATTGCGAATAATAATGTAAAAGTTGAAAAGCTTCACGATTTCGAAGCCGGTTTTGAAAAACAGCTGGGAAAGGTTTCACTGACTGCTAACTTATACTATATGTACTATGTAAATCAATTGGTTTTAAATGGTGAGCTTAATAATGTAGGCGCATTTATCAGAACGAACTCCGGAGAAAGTTACAGAAGAGGAATTGAAATAGGAGCATTAGCGAAACTTTCAAAACAGTGGGAAGTCTCAGGAAATGTGAGTTTGAGCCAGAACAGAAATCAGGATTTTAAAATGGCAAATAAAAAAGTTATTAAAGATTTAGGAAATACCCAAATCTCCTTCTCTCCGGACATAATTGCCAATTTGGGGCTCAATTTTACGCCTAACAAAAGCTTTCTGTTTTCTTTGATGAATCAATATGTAGGAAAGCAATATCTTGATAATACTGAAAATAAAAATTTACAGCTTAATGATTATCTGCTTACTGATTTTAATGCACAATATCAGTTTAGGATTTCGAACAATGATATAGCTTTAAAACTCCTTGTAAACAATATTTTTGATAAGAAATATGTGAATAATGGAGCAGTTTACAGTGGGCAGCCGTATTACTTTTCACAAGCAGGAATTAATTTTATGTTTGGAATAAGTTGGAAAATTCAATAACGATTATATAAGAATAAAACATATTTATTTTCAAATGTTAAAAAAAGATATTTAATCATGAAATTATAGATTTTAAGACTGTCCCGGCAGTCTTTTTTTTATACAAATAAATGTCATAAAAAGTCATGAAAAAGTTATAAATTTGCTGCCAAATGAATATTTCAGCTTACATTCTAGAATACCTGAAACAATTTGGTACTGTTACAGTTCCAGCCTTTGGTGTGTTTTCTCTGGAAAACTCTAAGGCAATCATTAATTCTGAAAATGGAAGTATACTGCCACCAGCCAGCCAGATCGCTTTTACATCAGATTATGAAGTAGAATTAGATGAATTGGTGTCTTTTATCAGTAATCAGAAACAGATCTCAATTGACTCTGCTCAGAATGAATTACAAATTCAAACCGATTTCTGGAAAAAGAAACTTCAGGCAGACCAGACTTTAGAGATTCAGAATCTCGGAACCATTTTTATTGAAGACGGACATACTTTTTTCAAAGGTAATAGATTGGCCTCTGGTCATCCTGATTTTTATGGTCTGGAAGAGATCAGACTTTCTGATATCAGTAATACTGAGAAACCCATAGGTTCAGAGAAGAGTGATAAAGATTATAAATTTAACAAGTCTATTCTATGGATTTTCCTGATTATTATTCCTGTTTTAGGTTTGATTTATCTGGCATTTACCCAGCAAGAGCTTCTTTTTGGTAAAAAATCGTTTGATAGTGTATCTGTAAAAACGAAAACAAGAAGAATAGAAAAGACCCCGGCGAAGATCCAAATAGATTCTGCACAGGTTAAAATTTCAGATTCTTTAAAAAAAGATTCATTAATACAATCGACTAAAAAAGGAGGCATACAGCCATCCAAAAAACAACACTAAGACTACATGGCAAAAGTAAAAAAGGCGTCAGAATCTCTGACTATCATGACTAATATTGTTCTTCCGAATGAAACCAATTCTTTAAGAAACCTTTTTGGGGGAGAGCTTTTAGCAAAAATGGATCGTTGTGCATCTATTTCCGCAGCAAGACATTGTGAAAGAAGGGTTGTTACTGCATCTGTAAATCATGTTTCTTTTAATCATCCAATTCCCGAAGGCGGGATTGTGATTCTGGAGTCTAAAGTTTCAAGAGCATTTTCTACCTCTATGGAAGTATACGTTGATGTTTGGTTGGATGATCCGATTAATCAGAAGAAAATTCACACCAATGAAGGGATCTATACTTTTGTGGCTGTAGATGAGTTCAATCGTCCGATTCCAATCCCTGAGATGCTTCCTGAGACAGATGAAGAGAAAGCTCGTTTTGCAGCAGCTTTCCGTAGAAAGGAATTATCATTAATTCTTTCCGGAAGAATGAAGCCTTTGGAGTCTGTAGAGCTTAAGAAATTATTCCAAGAGCCAAATTAAACACAAATAACACCAATGATTCGCACAGATTTCACAAATGATTTGTACGGATCTTTTAATGATGACAAAAAATTATGAAGACAGATGTTTCAGAAAATGAAATATCTAGAATTGTTTATGAATCTGGATATTTGATTCACAAAAGTCTAGGACCTGGACTTTTAGAGAGTGCTTATGAAGAGTGTATGTATTACGAACTTAAGAAGCATGGGTTGTTTATTGAAAAGCAAAAAGCAATGCCTTTAGTTTATGATGAAGTTAAACTAGATGTAGGGTATAGATTGGATTTTCTAATTGAAAATAAATTTGTTTTGGAAATTAAATCTGTGGAAGGATTAAATGATATTCATTTAGCACAAATTCTTACGTACCTTCGTTTAAGCAATTGTAAACTTGGAATGCTAATGAACTTTAATAGCCTTCATTTTAAGAATGGAGTTAAAAGAGTAATTAACGGAACTTTGTGATTTTGAATTTGTGATATTTGTGAATAAAAATTTGTGTTATTAGTGTTTAAATATATGAAGATTCTCCTTTTAGATAAAAACCACCCTCTTATTACAGATCAGCTTTTAGCGAATAACTTTATTTTGGAAGAAGACTTTACTTCTTCATACGATGAGGTTTGCAGGAAGATAGAAGGTTATGACGGCGTTATTATCAGAAGTAGAATCCCCTTAGATCGAAACTTCCTTGAAAAAGGCAAAAATCTGAAATTTATTGCAAGAGTAGGTGCTGGAATGGAGAATATTGATATTCCGGCTGCAGAAGAACTGGGTATTCAGTTGATCAATTCTCCTGAGGGAAACAGAGACTCTGTTGCGGAGCACGTAGTAGGAATGTTGTTGATTCTGATGAACCGTCTTTTTATAGCTTCTCAGGAAGTCAAGAATGGAATATGGAAACGTGAAGAAAACAGAGGAGATGAACTGTTGGGGAAAACAGTAGGGCTTATCGGCTATGGAAATATGGGAAAGGCTACAGCGAAAAGACTCTCCGGTTTTGGATGCCAAGTGATTTTCCATGACATTCTTCCAGGGTTGTCTGACGAATATGCTTCACAGGTAAGTCTTGATGAGTTAAAAAAATCTGTAGATATTTTGAGTCTACACATTCCTTTAACCGATGAAACTTATTATCTTATTGATGGGAAGTTTATTTCGGAAATGGGAAAAGATTTTTACTTTGTGAATACGGCAAGAGGAAAAAATATTCAAACTAAGAGTTTAGTTCAAGCTTTGAAGTCTGGAAAAGTAAAGGGAGCCTGTCTTGATGTATTGGAATACGAAAAGTCTTCTTTTGAAAACCTGGAATCAGAAAATGAAGATCTGCAATATCTTTTGGAATCTGAGAAAGTCATTGTAACTCCGCATATTGCCGGATGGACTCATCAGAGTAAAGAAAAATTGGCTCAGGTAATTGTGGATAAGATTTTGGGTTCTTTTGCTGGCTAATGGCAAAGTCGCAAAATTGCTGAATCGCGAAATAGTTTTTTGAGGTTAAGGATTCACTGTAGTATTATAATTTTCAAAGTGACCGTATAGTTCAATATCTTCTTATATAAGCTCATTTACATTTTTGAAAATAAATAGATTTTCGATTTTACAAATCCTCAATTGAACGATTTAACAATTTTACCTTTTCGCCTCCTTTCCACATTTTATGTTAAATAATTCATAATTTGTATAGAGTATTCAATATTTATTTTGAGTTTTATTAAATTGCCGCTCATTTTTGAAACTCATGAAGAAGCGTAACTTTGTATTTGTTTTAACTGTTTTTTTATTTCTTTTTTCCTGTAAAAATAAATCCGAAACTAAAGAAACCGTAGCTGAAAACGCTACCGACCTTCCTAACTACGGGAAGGTAGACCTTGATAAGGTCTTTACAAAAGCTGATGATCAGGTTTCTGATAAAGCATCACTTGTTCGCTATATTGACCAATATTACAAGAAAGTTTGGGACGCGGGTGACTTAAGCGGAGGAGTTCTTGTTGCAAAGGGTGATGATATCCTATATGAAAACTATAGAGGCTTTGGAAGAGAAGGAAATCAAATGCCTATTGATAAAAATACTCCGTTGCATGTTGCTTCAGTTTCGAAAACATTAACAGCAATGGCGATGATGAAGCTGGTGGAAGCTAATAAAGTAAAATTATCGGACCACCTGACCCAATATTTCCCGGGCTTTCCTTATCCGAATGTTACTATTCAGACATTGCTGTCCCAGCGAAGCGGTCTTCCGAAATATGAGTACTTTATTACTAAAATTCAACCTGCTCCTGCTGAGCTTTCCAAACCGTTTCTTACGAACCAGGATATCCTGGATATGATTATAAAATATAAGCCTGATCTGGCTAGAGATACAGATACTGGCTTTATGTATTGTAATACTAATTTTGCCTTACTGGCTTTGTTGATAGAGAAAGTGACAAAAACACCATTTCCTCAGGCTATGAAAGAAATGGTCTTCACTCCGTTAAAAATGAAAAATACCTACATCTTCCAGGAGAAGGATATTCCGACAGCGGCACAGTCATTTTACTACGGTCGTAATAAGTTATATCCCTTAGATCGATTGGATCTTATTTACGGGGACAAAAATGTATATACTACACCAAGAGACCTTTTTAATTTTTCAAAAGCAATGTTTTCAAAGGATTTCTTAAAGCCGGAATTAATGCAGATGGTATTCACTCCTTACAGCAATGAAAAAGCCGGAATGAATAACTACGGTCTGGGCTTTAGAATGAAAGTTTTTGATAACGGAGAAAAACTGACCTATCATAATGGATGGTGGCATGGAACGAATTCTGTTTTTGCCCATCTTTTAAATTCTAAAGTTACGATAGTGGCTATCGGAAATAAATATTCAAACAGAGTATATACTGCGCTTGCGCTATCAGGATTATTTGAAGATTTTCCGGTTCAAAAGGACAAACTACATAGTGTGATGAATGACAATCAGGATTCTTTAAAAAACGGACATGAAGTTTTTGGAGAATAATGTTTACTTTTGCCTAAACATATTCATGAAAAGACTTCTTCTACTTTTTATTATTGGTTTTCTTGTGCAGTCGTGTGCAAGAGTAGGGTCTCCTGTAGGAGGGCCTAAAGATACTTTAGCTCCAAAATTTTTAAGCTCAAATATTGATACGACAAGGGTTAATGTTCCAAGAGATATTAAAGAGCTTCGGATTGATTTTGATGAATATGTTACTCTGAAGGATATCAATAAGAATCTGATTATCTCTCCACCTATTAAGAAAATTAAACGTATTCTGCCCTCTAATATTGCCAACAGATATCTTTTAATCCAATGGGAAGATACTTTACAGGCGAACACTACCTATAATTTTAATTTCGGGAACTCTATTGTAGATAATAATGAAGCGAATGTTTTACGCTATTTCAATTTTGCATTTTCTACAGGAGAAAAATTAGATGATCTCTATATCAGTGGTGACGTAAAGGATGCTTTATCCTTTAAAAAACAGTCTACAGCAGAGAATAAACTGGTTGTAGGGTTGTATAAGGTTCAGGATACCATGAATTATAAGCAGAAGCCTTATTACATTACTAAAGTAGATGATGATGGTTATTACGAACTCAATTATTTATCACCTGGAAAATATAAGATTATTGCGTTTGAGGATGAAAATGGAAATTCTATGTACGATCCTGGCAAAGAAAAAGTTGGTTTCCAGAAAGAGGTTGTAGATTTTTCAAAATCCATTTCGGGCTTGAACTTAAAGCTTTATCCATCTAAAAAGCCTTGGAAGTATGTAGAAATGAAAGATATGCCGGGAGGGGTTTCTATGGTGTTCGAGGGACATCCTAAAGATGCAAAGGTATTATCTATCAACGAAAAACTTCAGGATATAAAAGTAACCCATCGTCCTAAATCTGATTCAATACTGATTTGGTTTGATGCGGTAAAAAATAATATAGGACAGACAGTAACTGAAAATTTAAAATTCAGTTATGATGTAGATCAGAAAAAAGATACGGTTTCTGTGTTTTATAAATACAATGCTAAAAATAACGTCATGAAACTCGATAACAATGACGGTCCGCTATTGCCTCCTAAAGCTGATTTCAGAATTACTTCGAACTATATTCTGGATAAGATTAATACCGATAAATGGGTGCTGAAAAGTGACAGTATCACTCAAGATTTTACGGCAAAGATATCAGAAACCAATCCGTATCAGGTTCTTATACAATCAGATTATGTAGCAGGAAAGAAATATCAGTTAACTGTACCTAAGACTACGGTTCTATCTTTCTATGATAAAAATCCTGAATCTAAACGTTTTGATTTTGAGGCGGATAAGGTAGAAAATTATGGAAGCTTGGCCTTTAAGATTGAAAATGCTCCCGCTTCCAGCTACTGGCTTCAATTGTTAGATACGTCGGAAAAAGTGATCTATCAGAAATATACAAAAGGCGATGCTGTGAAGTTCGATATCCTAAAACCAGGGGAATATATTGTAAGAATTCTGGTAGATAACAATGAAAATAATTATTGGGATGATGCTGACTTTCAGAATGATGCGTTCGCGGAAGATGCCTATATTTACTATAAAGTCGCCATAGTGAGACCGTTATGGGATAGTAATGAAAATTGGGATCTGAAAGATACCAGAGTATTAGATACGAAAGGATTGAATATTCCAAAAGCACCACCGCCAGTTGAGAACAAGCCGAATGATAAGGATATCAGAAATCAAAATCAGCTGAGATCAGGTAATTCAGTATTGCAACCTATGAGATAGTAGTATGATGATAGCAAAGAAGATTGTATTCTGGACCCTGGTGGCTTTTGCACTAATTCAGTTTATTCCGGTTGATAAAAGTAATAAGCCGGTGGATAGCAAGGCTAATTTTATTGAATCCAGGAAGGCACCTGCAAAGATCTCAAGCTTACTTAAAGGAGCGTGCTATGATTGTCATTCAAATGAAACTATTTATCCCAAATATGCCCATATAGCGCCTATCTCATGGTCGATAAAAAGCCATGTTAATGAAGGTCGGGAACGTCTCAATTTTTCGATATGGGAGACTTACAATAAAGATTTAAAGACAAGTATGCTTAAGAACACGGTTCAGGCTCTTCAAAGTAGAAAGATGCCGATGCCTGGCTATATCGTTTATCATAAGGAGGCTAACTTATCGGAAGCAGAAAGAACACTATTGATCAATTATTTTGAAAAAATGTTGAAATCAAAAGCTTATTAAAGCTCGATGCTTTTTGAACCCAAAAGTATCATCAATCCCCATGATCTAGTAAACAATAAATAATAGCAGAGCTTAGGCTCTGCTATCAATATTTAATGTGTAATTTTTGTAATCTATAAATTCTTTAAATATTCTTTAAAAAATCTTTTCTGAGAATCAAAAGCAAGATCTTCCAGGTTAATATCTTTTAAAGCGATCCACTGTGTTTCGGAGATCTCAGATAATTCGATGCTGACTTCAAATTTTTTCTGTACTCGATACTCGTAAAACAAATCGATGGTGTTATAATCAATCTCTTTGTATTGATAGATATTCGGAAGACTTGTAATGTATTTTAAGTTTGAAATATCAATATCTAGCTGTAGTTCTTCGAAAAGCTCTCTCTTGCAGGTCTCCTCAGCACTTTCTCTGGGATCTACAAAACCTCCGGCCAGATCTAATTTGTCTTTCTTTGGGTCCTGATTTCTTCTGGTAAGGTAAACTTCATCACCATGTCTTATGACTACAGCCACAGCACCGGCAACATTATTATATAATGTGAAGCTGCACTGAGAACAACTCCATTTTTTTTCGCCGTCCCAGTTTAGAGATTCTTTGCCACAATTTGGACAATATTTCAATACTTTCATTAAGCAATATTAATATTTCGGGGGTGGTAACTCAAGATAACATCCCTTAGCTCTTCTGTTTT
Source organism: Chryseobacterium piperi (assembly GCF_002285635.2). NCBI lineage: Bacteria > Pseudomonadati > Bacteroidota > Flavobacteriia > Flavobacteriales > Weeksellaceae > Chryseobacterium > Chryseobacterium piperi. The sequence continues at coordinate 3,554,920 of NZ_CP023049.2, forward strand.
CAGATGGGTGTATATTTCTGTTGTCGTAATGCTCGAATGCCCCAGCATTTCCTGAATATACCTTAAATCTGCACCGTTCTGTAATAAATGGGTAGCAAATGAATGCCTGAATGTGTGTGGAGATATTTTTTTGCTTACTCCCGCTTTGTCAGTAAGTTCCTTGATAATCAAAAATACAATAACTCTGGACATCGATGTGCCTCTGCTATTCAAAAACAAAGAGTCTTCGTATTTTTTGTTGATTTTATTTTTAGAACGCACCTCTTTAATGTAATTTTCCAGTAACTCTGCAGTATAATCAGCTAATGGAACAAACCGGGTTTTATTTCCCTTCCCGTTTACCTTAATGTAATTCTCTTTAAAATTAATGTTTGAAATCTTTAGGTCAATCAATTCTGAAACCCGGAGTCCACAACCGTACAGTACCTCAATGATACATTGGTTTCTTCTTCCCAGGTCTGAAGTGACCTCAATGGCACTAATAATTTTATTGATGTCAACCAAACTTAGTGTGTCAGGCAGATACAATCCCAATTTTGGTCCTTCAAGCAAGGATGCCGGATTGTCTTCGCGAGCTTCATCTTCAAGTAAAAACTTGAAAAAAGCTTTGATGGAGGAGATCCATCTCGCCTGTGATCGTTCACTGAACTTTTGCTTAGAAAGGTTGAAGATGTATTCCTGTAAATTTTCGTACCCTATCACATCGGGCCCTATATTATCCAGGTCTTCTTCAACGTATTCTTTTAATTTTTTAATGTCTCTAACGTATGCGTCTAGAGTGTTTTCTGAAAAATTTCTTTCGAACCGAAGAAAGATTTCAAAATCTTTAATTTTTTCATCCCAAGTCATTTGTGTTATTTTTTTAATTCACAATCAGATATTTGCTCTATTTCAATATTGTGGTTTCTTAGGAATGAAATACCATCATCGTCCGAATATTCATTAATATACACCAGTCTTGTAATTCCCGCCTGCAGTATGAGTTTACTACATTCTTTACAGGGTGACAGCGTTAAATATAACGTTGCACCTTTAGCGGATTGGGTAGAAGCAGCTAATTTTAATATAGCATTGGCTTCTGCGTGTAATACGTACCAGTGTGTTTTTCCCTCAGCATCTTCACAGCAATTTTCGAATCCAGAAGGAGTTCCGTTGTAACCATCTGAAATAATCATCCTATCTTTTACGATAAGAGCTCCTACTTGTTTCCGTTTACAGTAGGAAAGCTTTGCCCATTCCTGAGCCATTTTTAGATAAGCTTTATCAAACTTATTCATACCGCAGCATTGGTTTTTTCGAAATAATTTGTATTAATAATCTTCTTAGAAGTTAGGCTTTCTTTTTTCCATAAAAGCAGCAACTCCTTCTTTCTTATCAGCTAGTTCAAAAAGCTCGCCAAAATATTTAATTTCAGTTTTAAAGCCTTGATCCGTATCTGATAGATTTACAGCGTGTATAGCCTTCGATATCGCCATAGGCGAGTTGAAAGCAATCGTGTTAGCTAATTCTTTTGTTTTGGTTAATAAATCTTCAATAGGGTATACTTCGTTCACTAATCCGATTTCCTTTGCTCTTTGAGCCGGAACCATTTTAGCTGAGAAGATCATTTCGTTGGCAAGGCCTTTTCCGATAAGCTTAGGTAGCCTTTGAGTACCTCCGTAACCAGGAATCAATCCCAGTGTTACTTCAGGAAGTCCCAATTTGGCATTTTCTGATGCATATCTGATATGGCACGCCATAGCAAGTTCTAATCCTCCGCCTAAAGCAAAACCATTGACTGCAGCAATGACTGGTTTAGACAGGTTTTCTATTTTGTTAAAGAGAGAATTTTGACCATTTCGAGCCAGCTCTTCTGCCTTTTCCTGACCGAAATCACTGAACTCTTTTATATCAGCTCCTGCAACAAAAGATTTCTCTCCACTTCCTGTAAGAATAATAACTCTACAAGAAGGGTCCGAATTTAATTCGTCTAAAGCTGAGCTGATTTCCTGAATAGTTTTAGCATTAAGCGCATTAAGGCTTTCAGGTCTATTTATTGTAATTATAGCTAATTTTTCTTCTTTTTTTAATAAAATATTCTCGTAACTCATTTTTCCACTTTAAAATACTATCTTTCGCAAATTATAATTTTTTTACAAAAAAAAGGAAAAAAAAATGATATTTTTTCCTTTTTTGTTGAAATATTGTTTAGTATGACTATTTAATGTGATTCATCATATTGCTATCAATATTAATATTTAGTTGTGATGCTACTTTCATGCCAAGTTCAATATTGGCCCTAAAAAAGTGACATAACTGACGATTAATAATCTCATCTTTCTTCGGCCCATCAATACCTTTCATGCTTGTAACAATATTATGAATAAGATGTTCTCTGTCTTCAGAATTCATTGCTTTTGTATAAAGTAAGCCGGGTTGAGTATAGTGATCATCATCGTTTTCATTTCTATTATAGAAAGCAACATGAGCGCTGTCTAACTCATAATCATAGCCTTTATATGCAGCATCCGGTTTAATTTCATCGAAACTGTTAGGGTAATAGTTCGGCTGATCTCCATAATCTTTTGCATCTGCCATAAATCCATCTCTTTGATAATTATTAGTAGCAAAAGGGCAACGGTTTACTTCGAGCTGATGAGCATTGACACCTACTCTGTATCGGTGTGCATCAGGATAGGAAAACAATCTTCCCTGAAGCATTTTGTCAGGAGAAAAGCTGATTCCGTTGACAAGATTACTTGGAGAGAAAGTAGATTGCTCTACGTGAGCAAAATAGTTAACAGGTATTTCATTAAGTTCCATTTCTCCAACTTCGATCAATGGGAAGTCTCCCTGGAACCATACTTTAGTCACATCAAACGGATTCCATCTGAAATCTTTTGCTTGTTCTTCAGTCATTACCTGAATGTATAAAGTCCATTTTGGGAAATCCCCATTTTCAATAGCATTGCAAAGGTCTTCCTGAGCAAAATCCGGGTTTTCTCCAGCCATTTTTACTGCATCTTCGTTATTGAAATTTTTGATACCCTGTTTTGTTTTAAAATGGAATTTCACCCAGGTTCTTTCATTATTTTCATTAATCATTGAGAAAGTATGGGATCCAAAACCATGCATGTGCCTGTAGCCATGAGGAGTCCCACGGTCAGACATCAGGATAAGAACCTGATGCAATGATTCAGGATTTAAACTCCAGAAATCCCACATCATCGTGGCACTTTTTAGATTGGTTTTAGGAACTCTTTTTTGAGTATGAATAAAATCCGGAAATTTTTTAGCATCCTTGATAAAGAATACCGGAGTGTTATTCCCTACCAGATCCCAGTTTCCGTCTTCTGTATAAAATTTTAAAGCAAATCCTCTTGGATCTCTTGCTGTATCTGCACTTCCTTTTTCACCTCCTACAGTAGAGAAACGGGCAAACATTCTACATGAATTTCCAACTTTTGAAAATAATTTTGCCTTAGTGTATTTACTGATGTCATGAGTTACAGTAAGTGTTCCATATGCACCTGTTCCTTTTGCGTGAACAATTCTTTCGGGTATTCTTTCTCTTACAAAATGAGCCAGGTTTTCCTGAAGAATAAAATCCTGTAATAATACAGGTCCTCTTGGTCCCACAGTTTGCGAATCTTGATGTTCAAAATAAGGTGCTCCGCTGCTCAGTGTTAATTTTTTAGTATCCATATAGCTAAGATTTGATTATTTTCTGTGTAGTAATGTAAGTAATAATTATCAAATTTACTTGAATTTTTAATTGCTAATAACAAAAACATCATATCTTTGTAATAGATAATATTAATCAGATGAACATTCAGCAATTGGAGTATCTTATCGCTGTAGATAAGTATAAACATTTTGGTAAAGCGGCTCAAGCATGCTTCATTACGCAACCTACATTAAGTGCAATGATACAGAAATTTGAGGATGAACTGGATGTAAAGGTGTTTGACAGGACTACACACCCGATCCGTACGACTGATGTAGGACTTCAGATCATCGATCAGGCTAAGGTAATTATAGAATCTGTCAATGAGTTGAAGAACAAAGCAAACCTATTAAATAACATTTTAGGTGGAACTATTAATCTGGGAATTATCCCGACAGTTTCCTCTTTTATTTTACCAAGCGAGATTTTTAATTTCTTAGATGAGAATCCAAAAATTCAGATGAATGTAAAGGAGATGACAACTGATAATATCATTAAATCTTTAAAGGCTGGGGAGCTAGATGCCGGTATTATTTCTACGCCTTATGATGCAGCGGATGAATTCTACCAGGACTTTCTATTCAATGAAGAATTAATGATTTATAGCTCAGAGACTGAAGCTAATAAAAAGAATTCCTATATCATACCTGAAGAGCTTAATGTGGAGAAAGTATGGTTGCTTGAAGAGGGTAATTGTTTAAGAAATCAGTTTGAGAATATCTGCCATTTAAAAGAAAATTCATTGAAGCCTAAAAATCTTGATTTCCTGGCGTCAAATATCCAGACTCTGGTACATATGGTAGATAAAGTGGGTGGCATCAGTATTTTACCTGAATTAGCTTTGAGTCAACTGTCTGAAGAACAGAAAAGTAAAGTTTTCAGGTTTAAAAAGCCTTTCCCTTACCGAGAAATAAGCATTATTTACTACAAACCTACTTTTAAACAAAAGATTATTGATGAACTATCTTCTTCAATACAGACTTCATTGAAAGAAAGATTGAATTATAATGAGAATCCAAAAGAATTCGTAAGCATAAAACCACAATAGTTTTTTATTCTTAATCTAGGTAAGTAGCTAGTTTCAAGAAAATTGTAATTATATCATAAAAGTTTTGAGTATTAGAAAATAGTGCTTAACTTTGCAGACGTTTACGAACGAGGAAAAATTTGACCTGATTGCAACCTCTATAAAAAAAAGCTAAAACAGTATTCCTTTTTGAGCTTTCCAGGCAATTATTCACATTATTCCTCAAATATTTAATCTAATAAAACAAAGAATAATATGTCTTATTTATTTACATCTGAATCCGTTTCAGAAGGGCATCCTGATAAAATTGCGGATCAGATTTCTGACGCTTTAATCGATCATTTTTTAGCATATGACAAAAACTCCAAAGTCGCTTGTGAAACTTTGGTAACAACAGGACAGGTAGTTTTGGCTGGTGAGGTAAAGTCTGATGCTTACCTTGATGTTCAGACTATTGCCAGAGAAGTAATCAATGGTATTGGCTATACAAAAGGAGAATATATGTTTAATGGAGATTCTTGTGGAGTGATCTCTGCGATCCATGAACAATCTCCGGACATTAACCAAGGGGTTGACAGAAAAGTGGCAGATGAAACTTTCGAAAGTAAGGCTAATGCACAAGGAGCAGGAGACCAGGGGATGATGTTTGGTTATGCAACGAACGAAACAGCTAACTATATGCCTTTGGCTTTAGACTTGGCGCACACTATTCTTAAAGAACTTTCTGCAGTAAGAAGAGATAATAAAGAAATCACGTATTTACGTCCTGATGCAAAAAGCCAGGTTACTATTGAATATTCTGATGATCATAAACCTGTAAGAATAGATTCTATTGTAGTTTCTACTCAGCATGATGACTTTGGAACAGAAGAAGAAATGTTGAATAAGATTCGTGAAGATATTAAAAATATTGTGATTCCAAGAGTTGTGGCTCAACAACCTGAGGAGATCAAAGCTCTATTTAATGAGCAGATTAAATATCATATCAATCCTACCGGTAAATTCGTTATCGGAGGCCCTCATGGAGATACAGGTCTTACGGGAAGAAAAATCATTGTAGATACCTATGGTGGAAAAGGAGCTCACGGAGGTGGTGCCTTTTCAGGAAAAGATCCTTCCAAAGTAGATAGAAGTGCTGCTTATGCAACAAGACATATTGCTAAAAACCTTGTAGCTGCTGGAGTTGCTGATGAAGTTTTGGTACAGGTATCTTATGCTATTGGAGTTGCTGAACCATGTGGTTTGTACATCAACACGTACGGAACTTCAAAAGTGGATCTTCACGATGGAGATATCGCCAAAAAAGTTTCTGCGATTTTCGATCTTAGACCTTACGCTATTGAAGAGAATTTAAAACTAAGAAATCCTATTTATCAGGAGACGGCTTCTTACGGGCATATGGGGAAAGAGCACTATATTGCTGATAAGACCTTCAATAAGGGCCATAAAAACGAACTTACGTTGCAAGGGCTGGAATTCTTCACATGGGAGAAATTAGACAAAGTAGAAGAGATTAAAACGGCTTTTGGTATTTAATTTTTTCTTTTAAGATATTTACACTGCTTTATCCTTCATGAGATAAGGCAGTTTTTTTTAATTTTGCACCTAAAATCAATTCAAGATGATGAACTTTCGATTTGTAATAACTGTACTGTCCCTGTTTTTCCTGTCCACGCTGGCTAAAGCACAGTATACAATGCATAAGATGATTAATGTAGGCTATGTATACCAGAATCAGAGTTTTGGAGAATTAGGAGGTAAATTACTTTTCCTGAAAAATGATGATGTGATTTATAGAGTAGGTGCTTCCGCATTAATGGGATCTACTCATTCTAAATTTGCTATAATGCCAAAACTGCAGGCCGATGTCTTGTTGAATTTTGAAAAAAATGTAGACTTTTACCATTCTTATTATTTCTTAGCAGGAGTGGAGGGAACCAATAAGTATATAGCTCCTAAAGTGGGGGTTACTTTATTCGGATTATTGGATCTTACGGCGGGTTATGCTTTTCCTATCGGAGGAGCTGAGCTCAATGGAAAACAGCTGAAGGGTGTAAATGTTAATTTTACATTAAATATACCTACAGTCTTCATTCATGACATGTTTAAGTAACTTTTTCTAAATTTTTTTCTTAAAATTTAATAATTAGTTAACAGTTATTAAAATTTTATTATATTTACATCCATAAATAAACATACTGCTTATTGATTGGACTTTACTCTTAAAAACTGTTTTGCATTTACAGCTTAAACCAGATAAAATATCTGGGTGTAAGACTGTCGACAAAAATATATTGAGAAGAGTAATGAAATCAAAATCGGATAGCGTATTAATTTCCCTTTACCAAAAAGGAGACGAAGGAGCATTGTCAACCCTTATCCATCGTCATCAGAGAGAACTGTTTACATTCATTTTTTACAAAATTAATGATGAAGACCTAGCCAATGATGTTTTTCAGGATACATTCATGAAAATTATCGTGATGTTGAAAGAAGGCCGTTATAATGAGGAAGGAAAATTCATTCTTTGGGCGAAAAGAATTGCATACAATCTTATTATTGACCACTTTAGACTAAAATCGAAAAATATCAAAGTTTCTGAAACCACTTTTGAAACGGATGAGTATTCTATTTTTGATCTGATACGGGAACCTTCTGAAAACATTGAAGATCAATTAGTAACTAATCAAATTCAGGAAGATTTATTGAGAATGCTGCAATTTCTTCCGCAGAACCAGCAGGAAGTTATTAAGCTGAGATTTTTTGACGGATTGAGTTTTAAAGAGATTGCAGATCACACGGACATGAGCATTAATACCACACTAGGACGTGTACGTTACGCTTTAATCAATTTAAGGAAAATTATGGAAGAGAATAATATTATACTTACGAGATAATAATTTGAAAAAATTCCCGTTTTAAGGAAAAACATATTTCGCCTATGAAAAAAAATGATTCCTTAAAAGTGAAAACTTTGAAACCAAAAAAACAAACAGTTGATTTTTTACTCAACTTTTCAAAAAATCTTGAAGTAATTAAAATTAAGAGCAAGAATTTTCCGATTTCCAAGAATTAAAATTATTAATTTTGTGCTGTATGAAAATCCAGCACATTTTTTTTGATCTCGATAATACACTTTGGGATCACCGCAAAAACGCATATCTTACCATTAAAGACCTTTTTGAAAAACAGGAAATTACTCTGAATTACTCTATCGATTTTGAGAAATTCCACACGGTTTATCATGAGATCAATGAGTCCCTTTGGGAGAAGATCAGAGATGGTATTATCGATAAGGAATACCTGAGAAAGCATCGTTTTTATGATACTTTTAAGCATTTTGGAGTTGACGATGAGTAGCTTGCCGAATATTTTGAAGAACATTTTCTAGATAAAATACTCAACCATAATGAACTGGTAGAGGGGGCTATATACATTCTGGATTATTTAAAGTCCAAAGGGTATACACTGCATATTATCTCTAACGGCTTTAAAGAAGTGACAGAAAGAAAATGTATATTATCCGGAATTGATCACTATTTCAATACCATAACAAGTGCCGATGCTGTAGGAGTAAGAAAACCGAATCCTAAAATCTTTGAATATTCATTAGGTCTTTCGAATGCTGGTAAAGAAGAAAGTATTCTGATAGGTGACGACTGGATTGCTGATGTTGTAGGAGCACAGAATTTCGGGATGGATGTCATTTTCTTTGATGTATTTAATGAAAACAAACAAGAAGAGGGTTTGAAATCGATTAAGCATCTTTTGCAGATTAAAGAATATTTATAAAAATTGTCTTTTGGGATTCTTTCCTAATTCTTTCCTAAATTAATATGGAATTTTGCTGTATAATAAACGAACAAAATTTTATGTTATGAAAAATTTTAAGAAAATCACAAGAGCATTCACTTTAGTTTTTTTACTAACGGCAGGGTTGGTCTTTGCACAAGATAGAGCCATTAGCCAGAATCAGTTGCCAAAAACGGCAAAGACTTTTCTGGTGACTTATTTTAAGAATATTTCAGTAAGCTCTGCAATAGAAGACAGAGAAATATATGGGGTAGATGAGTATAAGGTGTACTTATCCAATGGATCCAAAATAGAATTTGACCGCAATGGAAATTGGAAAGAAGTAGATGGTGAGCATCAGAAGCTGCCATACGGTTTTATTCCCGTACCTATTAAGAACTATGTAGCAAAGAGTTTTCCCAATACTCATATCACAAAAATAGAAAAAGAAAGATGGTCGTATAAAGCAAAGCTTTCTAATGGTGTAGATCTTGAATTCGATAAAAATGGAAATTTTAAACGGATTGACGATTAATACAGTTCAACAATGAAATATAGTATAACACCAATAAACTTAAATGATATGGTCAACTGGAATTTAATAAGCAGCAGAGCAATTAGAAAAAATATTGTAGGTTATATCACAAGACATTATCCTTGTGTTGTAGTAGATTCTATTGAGAAAACAAAGACAGCTTATAAAATAAATCTGCTCAATGATCTGAAGCTGATCTTTACAACCAACGGAAGCTTTGTAAAAAGTAGTTTTTAAATAATATACCTGATAACCTCCTGAATAGGGAGGTTTATAATTTTATATATTTGACGTGCATACGATACCATTCTAAACAAAAGAATATGAAAATTTTAATTATTGAGGACGAACCAGAGTTGAGGAATACTGTTCAGAGTTTCCTTGAAGGAGAACACTTTATTGTTGAATATGCAGAAACTTTTAGTTCAGGATTGGATAAAATTATTTCTTATGAATACGATTGTATTCTCCTTGATATTATGCTGCCAGATGGAAATGGGATGGAATTGTTGAAAGAAATTAAAAACATGCATAAAAAAGATCCTGTAATCATTCTTTCCGCCAAAGATTCAGTTGATGATAAGGTCAATGGTCTTGAAATTGGAGCGGATGATTATCTGGCTAAACCTTTTCATCTGGCTGAGCTAATGGCCAGAATTAAATCAGTGATCAGGCGAAAAAAACAAGATGGAGAAAATACCATTGCATATAAAAACATTTCTATAGATCCCGATAACCGGAAAGTTACGATTAATGATGAAGAGCTTGCTCTTAACCGTAAAGAATATGATCTTCTATACTATTTTGTAATCCGCCCGGAAAAAACGCTGCAAAAAACAATGCTTGCAGAAGCCATCTGGGGTGATTATATTGACCAGGCAGATAGCCTGGATTTTATTTATTCTCAAATAAAGAACCTCCGGAAAAAAATGAAAGCTTCAGGTGCTGAAGCTGATTTTCAGGCTGTTTATGGAATAGGATATAAACTTGTATAATGAAAGTTTCTTTAAAATATTATACCATAAAATATCTGATCACTGTTTTGCTATTAATCATTGCAGTGTGGGCAGCATTATTCTATGCTTATATTCTGGATGAAGTATATGACAATGTGGATGATGGGTTGAAAAACCGGAAAATTCAAATTATCAAAGCGGTATACCTGGATAAAAAACTGTTGAATAATAATGAGTTCGGTTTTAATGAATTTAAGATTAATCCTATTTCCAAGTCAGCATATAAAGATAAAAACAGACTGTATAATAAAATGTATTATATGGAATATGATGATGAAGATCAGCCTTACCGGGTACTTGAGACAGATTTTATAGACCAGTTCGGAAAATATCAGCAGCTTGTTATAAGAACCTCTACGGTTGAACAGGATGAGCTGGTATATGATTTAAGCACGGCACTTATAGTTTTGTATCTGTTACTGGTTATAAGTATTATTGCGATTAATGGGTTCTTACTTCATAAGGCAATGAAGCCTTTCTATTTAATCCTGGAAAAGCTTAAAAAATATCAGTTCGGGATTCCCTCTTCTTATAAACCTCAAAATTTTTCTATAAAAGAGTTTGAAGAGTTGAATGTGGAAATTGATGAGATGATTGAGCGTAATGAACTTGTTTTTCACCAGCAGAAACAATTTATAGAAAATGCTTCCCATGAATTACAGACGCCATTAGCAATTGTTATCAATAAGATTGATCTGGCCATGCAGGATGAAGATCTCGATAAGAAGAGCATGGGCCTTTTTAATGATGTTAAAAATGATCTTCGGAGAATGGCGGGCTTGAATAAATCCTTATTAATGCTTTCCAAAATAGAAAATAATCAGTTTAACAAAACGGTACGGGTTAATTTTAATGAATTGATCCACAATCTTCTTGAAAGCTATGAAGACTTTATTGCATATAAGAAAATAGAAGTGAATGTTGTGGAAAAAGAAACTCTTGAAGCTGCTTTTAATCCTGATCTTGCTGAGGTTCTTCTTTCTAATCTCCTTAAAAATGCTGTTAAGTATAATACTCAACATGGAACCATCAATATCATTACTGAAAAAAGAAGATTGATTTTCCAGAACACAGGTTCGGAGAGGCCGTTAAATACATCAGAGATCTTTAACCGTTTCTATAAGCAGGGCTCAGATCATAGTTCAACCGGGCTGGGGTTATCTATTATTAAGACCATAATAAAGCAATACCCCGGATGGAATATTGCTTATGAGTTTAATGATCAATTGCATTGTTTTATCCTATCTGTAAAAGGATAAATAATGGCTATATTGTCTATTTAGATTCCTAAACTTTCTCTTACTCTTTTAATGGTATCCTGTGCAATAACTCTAGTTTTAGTAGCTCCTTCCTGAAGTTTTGCTTCCAGCTCATCCAGGTGAGTCATATAATAAGTAAATGTTTCCCTTTCTTTTTGGAAACGGGTAGTGATCAGATTTAAAAGCTCTGTTTTAGCATGGCCATAACCAAAATTTCCGGCTAAATATTTTGCTCTTAACTCTTCTGTCTGTTCAGGAGTTGCAATTAGCTGATAAATCGCGAAAACTTTATCTGTCTCAGGGTCTTTTGGCTCTTCTAAAGATTTAGAATCTGTTTCAATGCTCATAACCTGCTTTTTCAACTCCTTGTCGGATAAGAAAATATTAATAATATTTCCCATTGATTTAGACATTTTACGGCCATCTGTTCCAGGAACATATTTGGTGTTTTCCTGCAGCTCAGCTTGCGGAAGAACCAAAACTTCTCCCATCTGATTATTAAACCTGGAAGCTACATCACGGGCAATTTCCAAATGCTGAAGCTGATCTTTTCCTACGGGAACTACTTCCGCATCATACAATAAGATATCTGCAGCCATTAGAATAGGATAGGTAAAAAGACCTGCATTTACATCCTGAAGCCGATCCGCTTTATCTTTAAATGAATGAGCTAATGTTAATCTCTGATAAGGAAAAAAACAAGATAAATGCCAAGATAGTTCACAGGTTTCAGGGATATCACTTTGTCTGTAAAAGAATGTTTTTTCAGTATCAAGTCCACAAGCAAGCCAAGCCGCAGCTATTTCGTAGGTGTTTTGTTTTAGTTCTTTCGCATCTTTAATCTGAGTCAGTGAATGCAGATTTGCGATGAATAGAAATGATTCATTTCCCTCCTGTTTTGATAATTCTACAGCAGGAATAATAGCACCTAATAAATTCCCAAGGTGCGGTGTTCCGGTGGCTTGAATGCCGGTAAGAATTCTTGACATTTTGTTGTATTATTTATAAAAATTAATGAATTGCAAATTTACGAGGTTTGGCGGAATAATGAATTAAAAGATTAAAAGATTAAAAGATTAAAAGATTAAAAGATTAAAAGATTTTTTGGATAAATCTCATGAATACATTTTACATGAATACTTTTTACAAAAAAACATCATTAATCCTGTGATCTACAACAGATACTAAGGAATCACAATCTTTTCTCCTCCGAACTTCGGCTCTACCCCAAAAAGAAGATCCCAATATACTTTGGCTTTCGCCAGGTATTCCCTCATATTGGTTTTAAGGCCTGCATATTTACTGACATCATTGGCATTATATCCATATGCTTCAATTCCATTTTTACGAGCTAAAAACACGGCTCTTTCATTATGAAACTTCTGTGAAATGATGACCAGCTTGGTCTGTCCGAAAATATCTTTAGCTCTCACGACGGAATCCAAGGTTCTGAAGCCCGCATGATCAAGAATGATTTTATCTTTAGGAATGCCATACTTCATTAGAGCCAGCTGCATATCTTCCGGCTCATTATAATCCTTTCTGCTGTTATCACCGCTTACAATGATGTATTGTATTTTCCCGCTTTTATAGAGATCTATTGCTGCCTGGATTCTGTTGTAAAAATAAGCATTAGGTAATCCGCTATTTAAAGTTTTGCTTGTTCCCAGAAGCAGTGCTGTTTTAGATTCGGGAATATCCGTAATCCTGCTGGAAACATAAGGGTCACTTTGCTTTTTTATATTGTAATTGGCAAAAGCTATAAAAATAATTCCTGCCACAATAAGAAGCAGGAAAAATTTAAAAATATTTTTAATCAATTTTTTCATGTTGTTTAATTTTTAGAATTCCAGGCCATTAGGAAAGGCTTTCTTTCTGAAAATTAATAAGAATACGGCTCCTACTGTAATCGCTGAATCTGCTACGTTGAAGATATATTTAAAGAACTCGATATGTTTTCCTCCAATCAAAGGAAAACTTTCCGGAACATTCCAGTCTACCAAAGGAAAATGAAGCATATCTACTACACAGCCTCTCATGAAAGTGGAGTATCCTTCACCTGCAGTCGCAAATTTGGAAATACCGCCATATCCGATCCATCGGTCGATGCTTGGATCATATACGGTTCCACTGTCGAATAATAAACCGTAAAACATTCCGTCAATCAGGTTACCTATAGCACCTGCGAAAATCATGGCCATGGGGATCAAAAGATAATTGGATTCTCCTTTTTGAAGCCATTTTCTGAAAAGATAAACCATCCCTCCGATCAGAAATACCCTTACAATAACCAGGAAATATTTTCCGATAACACCTCCGAAATGAAGCCCGTAAGCCATTCCTGGGTTTTCTACAAAAGTAAGTTTGAATCCCGGGAAAACAGAAACACTGTCATCCAGGTTGAAATGAGTTTTGATATAGATTTTTGAAGCCTGGTCGATTAATAAAATAAGAAAAGTTACAGCTAAGATCTTTTTCATTACAGTCCTTTAGGTTTTGAAGGTTTTGCAGCCGGTTTTACGTTTTTATTATCGCTTGCTTTTTTGATCACTTTCTGTCCATTAAATGAGCTCTTAACATGGGCTTTTTCAAATTTAATGTTCATTTCTTTCAGAACACTTTTCAGTGCGCTGAGCTCCATAGGATTTTTAGGATGTACTATTATAGATTCCATTTTTCTCAGTTTAGATGTTTATTTTCTGGACAGCTCGTCAAGTCTTTTCCTGTCTTTTGCAGAAAGATCATTGATTCCGTTTTTGCCCATCTTACCTAAAAGTTTGTCAATTTCTTTTTCCCTTTCGCGTTTGTCAGAATTAAACTGATCATCTATGGTATAGTTTCTCTGTTTTGGAGTGAAGAATCTGTTTTTAATTCTTTCCCGATTAAAAAACCATAAAACTACAATAAGAACAATCCCTAAAATTAAATATTCGCTCATGGATATAAATTAAAAATTAGGTTTATAAAGTATTAAAAAATAATACATTATAAACCCAAATTTATTTTACAAACCTTACGGTTATTTTTGCATATTTTTCGCTTCGATGCTAAGTGTAGCATGAGGAACTGCTAAAAGTCTTTCTTTTGGAATTAGCTTACCTGTTACTCTGCAAACACCATAGGTCTTATTTTCGATTCTGATTAAAGCATTTTTAAGATCGCGCACGAATTTTTCCTGTCTTCCCGCTAAAATAGAATTTTGTTCTTTGCTTAGCGTTTCAGCACCCTCCTCAAAAGCTTTGAATGTGGGCGAAGTATCATCTGTTCCATTGTTCTGGTCGTTGATGAAGCTTTCTCTGATCAGTTGTAAATCCTTTTCTGCTTTCTCTATTTTCTCTTTAATTATAGCCTTAAATTCCTGTAAATCAGCATCGCTATATCTTACTCTTTCGTCTGACATGTTCTTTTCTCTTTTTTAATAAAATTATGAAATGGAATTTGAAATCCAATAACTATATGTTAATTTTTTTCAATATTTATCTTAAAATTAACTTCATCTATTTCGATTTCGTTAAAATTTGAAAGTGAAGATACAATTTCTATTTTATTTGACAAGACCTCTGATGAAATATATTCTTCATTTTTCTTGAAAACATCAAGGAATGGTGAATTTTCTTCAACGAAGATATTAATCCTGTCTGTAAGCTCGAAATCTTTATCTTTTCTAAGGTTTTGAACCCTGTTAATAAACTCTCTTGCAACCCCCTCAGATTTTAACTCGTCTGTCAACGTCAAATCTAATGCCACAGTTGTTTTCCCATCAGAAGTTACCGTCCATCCCGGAATATCTTTTGTTGAAATTTCAACGTCACTTATTGTTATTTCATAACCTTGAACATCGATTTTACCATCTTTTTCCAAAGTAGAAATTTGTTCTGTTGAAAAATCAGCAATTTCATTTCCTACTACTTTCATGTCTTTACCTAATTTAGGTCCAAGAGCCTTAAAGTTTGGTTTTATCTGTTTTACAATAAGATGAGAGGCTTCTTCAGCATTAATTAACTGTAGCTCTTTTACGTTCACCTCCTGCTTGATCAATTCTGCTACAGCCAAAATCTGATTTTCAGCTTTAGAATCTAAAACAGGGATTAATACTTTTTGTAATGGCTGGCGTACTTTTACGTTCTCCTTCTTTCTTAAAGAGAAAACCATACTGGTGATATTCTGTGCGATGTGTGTTTTTTCAACCAGATCCTGATCGATCAGACTCTCATCAGCTACAGGGAAGTCTGTAAGGTGTACCGATTCAACATTTCCTTTTCCGGTTACCTTATTTAAATCCTGATACAATTGATCCATAAAGAATGGAGCAATAGGAGCAGATAATTTTGCTACAACTTCAAGACAAGTATATAAAGTCTGGTAAGCAGAGATTTTATCTTCTGAATAATCTCCTTTCCAGAAACGTCTTCTACATAATCTCACATACCAATTGCTCAGGTTATCATTAACGAAAGTACTGATTGCTCTTGCTACTCTTGTTGGTTCATAATCTTCGTAGAATGCTTTTACTTCTTTTATTAAAAGATTCAGTTCAGAAAGAATCCATCGGTCAATTTCAGGACGGTTTTCTACTTCTTTTTCTGAATAATTGAATCCATCAACATTAGCATATAAAGCAAAGAACGAGTAGGTGTTATAAAGAGTTCCGAAGAATTTTCTTCTTACCTCGTCGATTCCCTCGATATCAAATTTCAAATTCTCCCAAGGATTTGCATTCGAAATCATATACCAACGTGTTGCGTCAG
Organism: Chryseobacterium piperi; assembly: GCF_002285635.2. Classification (NCBI taxonomy): domain Bacteria; kingdom Pseudomonadati; phylum Bacteroidota; class Flavobacteriia; order Flavobacteriales; family Weeksellaceae; genus Chryseobacterium; species Chryseobacterium piperi. The sequence goes on from NZ_CP023049.2 coordinate 3,571,003, forward strand.
GTCCGTAAACAGAAAGTGTCTCAAACGGATCCACTGCATTTCCTAAACGCTTAGACATTTTCTGACCGTTCTTATCCAGAACAAGCCCGTTACTCATTACATTTTTATAAGCAACCGAATCAAATACTGCTGTTGCAATTGCGTGTAAAGTATAGAACCATCCACGGGTCTGGTCAACACCCTCTGCGATAAAATCAGCAGGGAAGGCTTTGTTAGTATCGATTAATTCTTTGTTTTCAAAAGGATAATGCAGCTGTGCATAAGGCATTGAGCCTGAATCAAACCAAACATCGATCAGATCACTTTCACGATTCATTGGCTTTCCTGATTCTGAAACTAAAATGACTTTGTCAACCACATTTTTATGTAAATCGACCAAAGAATAATTGGTTTCAGACATATTTCCGATCTCAAAACCTTTGAAAGGATTTTCCTTCATGAAACCTTTTTCAACAGATTTTTCGATTTCATTATAGAGTTCTTCAACAGAACCGATAATGATTTCTTCTTTTAAATCATCTGTTCTCCAGATCGGTAAAGGGATTCCCCAATAACGTGAACGGGATAAGTTCCAATCATTGACATTCTCTAACCAATTGGCAAAACGTCCTTCTCCGGTAGCTTTTGGCTTCCAGTTGATTTCTTTGTTCAGGTTAACCAAACGGTCTTTTACGGCTGTCATTTTTACAAACCATGAATCCAAAGGATAATACAATACCGGTTTGTCAGTTCTCCAGCAGTGTGGATAACTGTGGACGTATTTCTCTACCTTAAAGGCTTTGTTTTCTTCTTTTAATAAAATAGCTAAATGAACATCCCATGATTTTTCAGGAGCAGTTCCGTCATCATAATATTCATTCTTGATATACTTACCTGAAAACACTTCAGGAACGTTTTTTCCTTTGATGAATCTACCCTGTAAATCTACCAATGGAACAAGATTGTCATTTTCATCTTTTATCAACATTGGAGGAATGCCGGCATCTTTAGCAACTCTCGCATCATCTGCACCAAAAGTCGGCGCAATCTGAACGATACCTGTTCCATCTTCGGTTGTTACATAGTCTCCAGGGATAACTCTAAATGCTTTTTCAGGGTTTTCAGCAGGTAAGAACCAAGAAATTAATTGTTCGTATTGAGTGTCAACTAATGCATCTCCCGTGAATTCTTTCAGAATCTTATATGGAATTACTTTACTTTCCGGAGTAAAGCTGGCAAAATCTTCATCTGTTCCTTCTGCATATTTTTTTCCGAAATTCTTTTCCAAAAGTACTTTTGCAAGAACTACTGCTACAGGTTCAAATGTATATTGATTAAAAGTCTTTACCAAATAGTATTCGATATCTCTTCCAACAGCCAAAGCAGTATTGGACGGAATAGTCCATGGTGTGGTTGTCCAGGCTAGAATATAAGCATCATCCTTTACGTCATCGAATAACTTTGCACTTTCTTTTTTTACTTTAAACTGAGTAGTTACTGTAGTATCCGAAACATCACGATATGTTCCCGGCTGGTTCAGCTCGTGTGACGAAAGTCCTGTTCCTGCTTTTGGAGAGTAAGGCTGGATCGTATATCCTTTATACAACAATTCTTTGTTGTATAACTGCTTTAGTAACCACCAAACAGTCTCCATATATTTTGATTTATAGGTAATATAGGGATCATTAAGATCTACCCAATATCCTATCTTCTCTGTAAGGTCATTCCATACATCCGTGTAACGCATTACCGCTTCACGACAAGCTTTATTATAATCTTCAATAGAAATCTTTTTGCCAATATCTTCCTTTGTAATTCCTAATTCCTTTTCAACACCCAGCTCTACAGGAAGTCCATGGGTATCCCAACCCGCTTTACGGAAAACCTGTTTCCCGTTCTGGGTCTGATAACGGCAGAAAATATCTTTCAATGCTCTTGCCATTACATGGTGAATCCCAGGCATACCGTTTGCAGAAGGCGGACCTTCATAAAATACAAACTCAGGGCTACCCTCACGAATTTCAACACTTTTATTGAATGTTTTATTTTGTTTCCAAAATTCCGAAACGTTTTCGGCTATATCAATAAGGTTGAGGTTTTTGTATTCTTTAAATTGGCTCATTGTACTATCTCAATATCGTTGATTAATTAAGTTGGCAAATTTAGTGATTTTTTGTCGGTTTATAATATATGTTTTATTTTGATATCATCTATTAAAAAGTTCAATTCCAGAAATATAAATAAAGGGGTTAATTATTTATGAATTACAAAATGTGAAATGTCAATTTTTTGAAAGGATTTCCTTGATCATTCTTGTAGATTTAGTTCTCTAAAAGGCAAATGTTTTTTTAGTTAAACTCTCGTATATTTTTATACGTGATCATCTGTGGGGTTCAAAAAAATATTTTCAGTCGGTTTAATTAGTGAGCATTAAAAAAAATGAATAGTAAATTTACATTTCGTATATTTAAATAACTCACAAAACCAAATGTTAAATGAAAATCTGTTGTAAATTCTTATCTATTATTTGTTTCATAGCTGGCATCATAGTACAGGCTCAGAATAATTATCCACAAAATTATTTTCGAAACCCACTCAATATTCCTATCCAATTGACTGCTAACTTTGGTGCGGTTCGCTCAAATCATTTTCATATGGGATTGGATATGCGGACTAATAGTAGGGAAAACCTTCCTGTAGTAGCAGCGGCGGATGGCTATGTAAGTCGGATTAAAACAGAGCGTTACGGTTTTGGAAATGCAGTATACATCACGCATCCTAACGGATATACGACGGTGTATGCTCACCTAAATAAGTATTTTGATAAGTTGGACGAAAATGTAAAAGCACAGCAATACAAAGATAAAAAATGGGAACAGGATATTACTTTCTCTCCTAAACAATTCCCGGTAACAAAAGGGCAGCTTATTGCTTTAAGTGGTAATACGGGAGGTTCTGCCGGTCCGCACTTGCATTTCGAAATAAGAGATACGAAAACGGAAGAGTGCATCAATCCTTTACTTTTCGGGTTTAATATTCCGGATAATGTAGCTCCTGTTATCAGTGGATTGTATTGGTATGACAGGCGCTTCAGTACTTATGAACCCGGGGCTAATACAATTGCTGTGAAGAAGTTGGGAAATGTTTATACTACCAATATTGTACAGGTTAGCTCACCGTCAATCAGCTTTGCTATAAAAGCATTCGATAAAGCTAATCAGGGATTTAACCTCGGGATTTATAATGCAGAATTGTTCCTGGATGACCAGTTGATTTATAGTTTTAGTATTGATAAAGTCAGCTATGATGATACCCGCTATCTTAATGGCTGCATTGATTATACAAAATTTGCAAGAGATAAAATGAGTATTCAGCATTTATCTTCTTTACCTGGAATGAAGCTGCAAGGGTATAGCTTACCTAATGAAACCGGAATTATTACCTTGCAGGATGAGGCGGTTCATACCATTAAAATCGTACTGAAAGATGTAAAAGGAAATACGAGCCATCTTACCACAAAAATTCAGCTAAGTAAAAAAGGACACCCATTCTCTCCTGCTGAAGGAAAGACTGCAAAGGCCAATGAAGCAAAAACGTTTAGGACACAAAATGCGGAACTGATACTTAGTAAAAATGCGTTATATGATGCAGTACCTTTCGATATGTATGAAAAATCCGATGGCGGAGGCAGTGTAGTTTCAAATGCTATTATTCTCCACAACCCCTATATTCCGGTTCATGATTATTATACGATAAGAATAAAACCTAACCGAAAGCTGAACAATGATGAGAAAGATAAAGTGGTTATGCAGCTTTTTTATGGGAGCGATACGGATGTGGTCAAAGGAAAATGGAACGGGGAGTGGGTTGAAGGAGAGTTTAAGAGGTTAGGAACTGTAACATTATTGCTGGATAATACTTTACCTCTTGTATCGCCTTCAGGCTGGAAAGATGGAGCAATTGTTAATGGTGGTTCTCTAAGGCTTAAAGGAACTACACAAACAGGCGATATTGTATCATTGGTTGCTGAGCTGGATGGACAATGGCTGCGTTTTGCCCGGGTAAAAAATGATTTTGTTTATGTTTTTGATGAAAAATGTCCCAAGGGTTCAGGTGGCCATACTTTAAAAGTTACGACAACCAACACTGCGGGAAACACAAACGTTCAAACTTTTACATTTCAGAGATAGCATAATTGAATTTATCAACAGATAACTTAGCCTCTCCAAACAAAATATCTACAGAAGTTTGCATTATTTTTTAAGATAGAGAATATTTTACAAGAAAAAAAGTTAATTAAAAATAAGAAACACCTATGAGTCTACTACTTCCAAAATTTAAAAGCCTGCTATTTGCACCCCCTAAAACTGATCTATTGGTTATTGTCCGAATTATTGTTGGCTGTTGGATTGCCTGGTATGGGAAAGATGTTTTTATTTCAGAATGGTTTGAAAAAGCGAGGGTAGGTTTTGGAGAGACCGGCTTAGGATTTTCTAACCCAGAGTTGATGCTATACTTAGCAAAGGGCTCAGAATTGATTTTCGGAATCTTTTTAGTATTGGGATTATTGACCAGATTATCATCAGCGATTCTTCTTGTTGTTTTATCGGTTGCTGTAACTCTTGGGCAGAACTGGAAAATATTTCCTTATGACCAGGGGGAAATTACCTTTTTTTATTGGCTGTTTTTTGTGGTCTTTCTGATTGTAGGTGGTGGACGATTTAGCTTAGATGCCTTATTATTTCATAAGACTAAAGCTTAATTTGATTTTGGATTCTATACTATAATTGTGCTTAAGTTTTAATAAATTTGTTACTTAAAATCAAAATCATTGGAATTTTATCCATCAATCGAAAAATCAGATGTTCAGGAAATTAAAGTATTTCAGGAAAAGAAGCTTCGGGAACTTTTAGTTTATCTTGAAGAACATTCACCGTTTTATCAAAAGCTGTTTAAGGAAAATAGCATCAATATCCGTGATATTCAGTCTCTAGAAGATTTACAGAAGATTCCGACAACATCAAAAAATGATTTGCAGCAGCATAATCATGATTTTTTCTGTATCCCCAACAATGAGATTGTAGATTACAGTACTACATCGGGAACATTAGGAGATCCTGTAACGTTCGGTTTGTCAGATAAAGATCTTGAAAGACTCGCTTATAACGAAGCGATCTCTTTTGCGTGTGCCGGAATACAGAAAGGGGATGTGGTACAGATGATTACGACTATTGATAAACGGTTTATGGCAGGCTTGGCTTACTTCTTAGGTTTAAGAAAGATGGGGGCAAGCGTCGTAAGAATGGGACCTGGAATTCCGGAATTACAATGGGATTCTATTTTTAGATATCAGCCCAAATACCTGATTACAGTTCCTTCCTTTTTGCTAAAAATGATTGATTATGCCGAAAAACGAGGGCTGGACTATAAAAACTCTAGTGTATATGGTGCTGTTTGTATTGGTGAAAGCATCAAGAATCAGGATTTTACCGATAATATTCTTTCTCAGAAAATAAAAGAAAAATGGGATATTAAGCTCTTCTCTACTTATGCTTCTACAGAAATGAGCACTGCTTTTACAGAATGTGAATTTCAAATCGGAGGCCACCATCATCCGGAACTTATTATCACTGAAATTCTTGATGACCAAGAAAACCCCGTGAAAGAAGGAGAAAGTGGAGAGTTAACGATTACAACTTTAGGAGTTGAGGCCATTCCTTTACTCAGGTTTAAAACGGGAGACATTGTAAAAGCTCATTATGAACCTTGTCAATGTGGAAGAAGAACGATGAGGCTGGGTCCGGTTATCGGAAGAAAGCAACAGATGATTAAATATAAAGGGACGACTTTGTATCCACCTGCAATGAATGATATTTTAAATGATTTTAACAATCTCCTTTGTTATCAAATTGTTATCCTGTCCAATGAAATCGGGTTGGATGAAATCATCATTAAGGTTAGTGCAGAGGGAGAATGTGAAAATTTAGTGAACGAAGTAAGGGATCATTTCCGTGCAAAATTGAGAGTGAGTCCTAAAATTGAAATTGTAGAATTTGATGTTCTGTCTAAAATTGTCTATCATCCCAACAGCAGAAAGCCTATAACATTTATTGATCTCAGATAACCCCAATATGAAGAAAAATCTACTATTTCTATTACTAGCCATTTCAACAAGCTTGATGTCTCAGAGAGTAAAAGTGATTTCTGGAGATTATGATTTTTTGAAAAGCGAAAAATTTTTGAAAGTAGTCTTTAAATTCAATGATGTTAAATTCGAAAAAAAGAATTTGACTGAGGAGGAATTTATCACAAAAAGGATGGAAGAGATAGAGAAATCAAAAGGGAAAGAAGAAGCTGAAAAGTGGAAAGCTGATTGGGAATATACCAAGCAAAATACATTCCCGGATAAATTCTTAGAATCTTGGAATAAAAATACAGACATTAAAGCATCTACGAAATTTGAAAGAACGAAATATACTTTAATCGTAGAACCCAAATGGATTCATGTTGGTTTCTTTATGCCTTTTTCGAGTGACGTTGCTTTGTTGAACAGTAGATTGACTTTTGTGGAAACAGATAATCCAGATCATGTTTTGATGGTAGTTGAGGGAATAAAGGCTAAGGGGGATAACGGTTTTGGTGTTCCGAATCATAATTACCGAGTGGCAGAATGTTATGCAAAAACCTCTAAAATGCTTGCCTTGAAAGTGAATTTTTATACAAAGAAAAAATAAAAATATTTTCTTTTACTATTATCTTCAGAACATTTTATGGTTTTGTTTCCATTTTAATAAGATTAGCAAGGTTTTTAATGACTGTATCGTGTTTTTTTACAAAAGGATTTTCTTTATCCCAAACATATCCGGCGAGCACAGCGCAGATTTTTCTTTTAACATCTTCGTTTTCTGGTCTGTGAAAAAACAATTCCTGTAGATTGCCAGTATACCATTCTTTAACATAGGTGGTAAAAACACTTACCCCATACAATATATAATCCGAATATTCTTTTTGCCAGTCTATGATTTCACCGTTTAATTGTCTGATAGCCAATTTTGCAGCAAGCATTCCCGATTCTGTTGCAAATGCCATCCCTGATGAGAATACGGGGTCTAAAAACTCAGATGCATTTCCCGTTAGTGCAAATCCGTCGCCGTATAATTTTTTTACAGAGCAGGAGTAATCTATCAGTTTTCTGGGTTCAAAAAGAAAATCAACATTCCCAAAACGATTGGTATAATAATCAGAAAGTGAAATTGCCTTTCTTAGTGCTTCTGCTGTGTCTCCGTTTTCAGTCAGTTTCTCAATATAATCTGTTGGTCCCACAATTCCTACACTTGTATTTCCGTTGGAAAAAGGAATTACCCATAACCATACTTCTGTTTCGATAATGTCGAAAGAAATTAAAGTGCCTTCTGTTCCTTCTTCTCTGTTAATATCCTGGACATGAGAGAAGATAGCAGAATGGGGAGATAGTTTTGATGGTTTTTCAAGGTCAAGAAGACGGGGCAAAACTCTTCCGTAACCACTAGAGTCAATCACGAATTTTGAGTGGATTTCTTTAATTTCTCCGTCTTTGTTTTTTACCGTAGTGATAGAGTCTGTACCATTAAATATAATGTCGGTTACTTCTGTTTCAAATTCAAGGTCAATACCTTTGTTGATGACCTCATGGGCAAGAGTATAATCAAAGTCAGCTCTCGGAACCTGCCAGGTCCAATCCCATCCTTCTCCGAACTTATTGCTAAAATCAAAAAGGCAAACTTCATCCCCTCTTAAAAAGCGTGCTCCAAGCTTTTTTTCGAAACCCATTTTGTCCAGTGCGGGAAAAAGCCCTGCCTCTTCAAAATGATCCATTACTCTTGGAATTAAACTTTCACCAACAACCAATCTGGGGAATTTTGTTTTCTCAACAACTTTTACGTTGATATTGTTCTTCTTTAAGTATGAGGAAGATACGCAGCCTGAAGGTCCGGCGCCTATTACAAGAACGTCAACAAACTCTTTACCCATCTTTGATTTTTTATTTTAATAATAACTTCTATCTTTGCCGCAAAATTAGTGACAAATAATTAATATTTATAAAATTATCTAGATTACTTTAATCGATGAAAATAAATAACTTTTTAGAGCTGAAGGATTTTCAGAACATAATTATCAGGAATGAAGAAATAGAGCTGGATGAAACACTTTTAACCAGAGTAGAAGCAAGTTTTCAGTTTTTAAAAGAATTCTCAAGGAATAAAGTAATATATGGAGTCAATACGGGATTTGGACCGATGGCTCAATTTAAAATCAGTGATGAAGATAAGCATCAACTTCAATATAATCTAATAAGAAGCCACTCTTCGGGAATTGGAAATCCATTACCGGCAGAAGAAGTTAAGGCATCTATGCTGGCGAGGCTTAATACTTTGTCATTAGGAAATTCAGGAGTGCATAATTCTGTGATTTACTTACTTAAAGAGTTGATAAACAGAAATATTATACCGTTAATCTTTGAACACGGTGGAGTAGGCGCAAGCGGTGATTTAGTACAGCTGGCACATTTGGCTTTGGTCTTGATTGGTGAAGGGGAAGCGTTTTATAAGGGAGAAAGAAGAAATACCAAAGACGTTTTTGCTGCAGAAAATTTAGAACCCATAAAGGTTGAAATTCGTGAAGGTTTGGCATTAATGAACGGGACATCCGTTATGTCCGGTATTGGAGCGGTAAACGCTTATAAAGCGAATCAGCTTACTGAAATCTCCATACAACTTTCCTGTGCAATTAATGAGATTGTTCAGGCATATGATGACCACTTGTCAGAAGCATTGAACGGTACGAAAAGACATTATGGACAGCAGAAGGTTGCTGAGAAAATGCGGGCACGTCTATCTGATAGTAAACTGATCAGAAAAAGAGAGGATCATCTGTATACCCATTTTGAAGAACAAGAAAAAGTATTTAAAGAAAAGGTTCAGGAGTATTACTCTTTACGATGTGTTCCTCAGATTCTGGGACCGGTTTTAGATACTTTGGAATATACTGAAAAGGTTCTTGAAAATGAGATTAATTCTGCCAATGATAATCCGATCATTAATGTTGAAGATCAGCATGTCTACCATGGCGGAAACTTTCATGGAGATTACATCTCATTAGAAATGGATAAGCTGAAACTGGTAGTTACAAAACTGACTATGCTTGCAGAAAGACAACTGAACTATCTTTTAAACTCAAAAATTAATGAAATTCTACCTCCTTTCGTAAATTTAGGTAAATTAGGATTTAATTTTGGAATGCAGGGAGTACAGTTTACGGCTACTTCTACTACTGCTGAAAGCCAAATGTTATCCAACTCTATGTATGTGCATAGTATTCCTAATAACAATGATAACCAGGATGTCGTAAGTATGGGAACCAACGCTGCCGTAATTTGCAGAAAGGTTATTGAAAATGCTTTTGAAGTACTGACGATTGAAGCAATTACTATTGTTCAGGCTATTGAATATCTTGGTTTTCAGGATAAAATTTCTTCATCTACAAGGACGTTGTATGATGAGGTAAGAAAAATCATACCTGCTTTTTCTGATGATATGGTAATGTATCCTTATCTGGAAGAAGTAAAAAAATATTTGAAGACGATGTAACCATTCGGTACCATAAATTGTCAATTACTAAGGAGGAAAAATATTTAAAACACTAAAACACATGAAATGTGCAATTGTAACAGGAGGTTCTAGAGGTATTGGAAGGGCCATCTGTATAAAACTGGCGGAAGACAAAAACTACCATATATTGATCAATTATACTTCAAATGAGTTGGCAGCAAAGGAAACACTGGCCAAAGTTGAAGAACTTGGTGCTACAGGAGAAATCCTTAAGTTTGATGTAGGAAACGCTGAAGAAACTTTGAGCATATTAGAAAAGTGGCAGGAAGAAAATCCAGATGCACTTGTTGAAGTTATTGTCAATAATGCGGGGATTACAAGAGATGGATTATTTATGTGGATGAAAAGTGAAGACTGGAACAGTGTGATCAATACAAGCTTAAATGGTTTTTTCAATGTAACGAACTTTTTTATTCAGAAGTTGTTGCGTAATAAATACGGTAGAATTATCAATATGGTTTCAGTTTCCGGAGTAAAAGGAACTGCCGGACAAACCAATTATTCGGCCGCAAAAGGAGCTTTGGTAGGAGCTACAAAAGCACTTGCCCAGGAAGTTGCCAAGAGAAATATTACAGTAAATGCTGTAGCACCTGGATTTATTAGAACAGATATGACTCAGGATTTTAATGAAGACGAATTGAAGGCAATGATTCCTGCGAACAGATTTGGCGAAGCGGATGAAGTAGCGGACCTGGTTGCATTTTTAGCCTCCCGTAAAGCTTCTTATATTACAGGAGAAGTGATTAATATTAATGGTGGAATTTATTCATAATAATGTAGCAATATAACAATTTACCAGTGTACCAATTAAATCATTATTACATTGCTAGACTGATACATTGTTTCAATTAAATAACATGGAAAATAGGGTTGTGATTACCGGGATGGGAATTTATTCTTGCATCGGAACTTCTTTAGAAGAGGTGAAAGAGTCCCTATATCAAGGAAAATCCGGGATTGTTTTAGAACAGGAAAGAAAAGATTTTGGATATAGATCGGGGTTAACGGGACGTGTTCCGAAACCTGAGCTGAAAGGGCTTCTTAGCAGGAGGCAGCGGGTAAGCATGGGTGAAGAGAGCGAGTATGCGTATCTGGCTACAGTAGATGCATTAAAACAAGCCCGGATCGAAGATGATTTCCTTGATCAGCATGAAGTGGGTATATTATATGGGAATGACAGTGTTTCACAAGCCGTTGTTGACGCGATTGACATTGCAAGAGAAAAGAAAGATACTACTTTAATGGGGTCCGGAGCGATTTTTAAATCGATGAATTCCACGGTGACTATGAACCTTTCAACGATCTTTAAGCTGAGAGGAATTAACCTTACCATTAGTGCAGCCTGTGCGAGTGGATCTCATTCTTTGGGATTGGCTTATCTTATGATTAAGAATGGGTTACAAGATATAATTGTTTGCGGAGGAGCGCAGGAAACGAATAAATACTCAATGGCAAGCTTTGATGGGCTAGGCGTTTTTTCCATAAGAGAAGATAAGCCGGAGAAAGCATCAAGACCATTCGATACAGCAAGAGACGGGCTTATTCCCAGTGGAGGAGCCGCGACTTTAATAGTGGAAAGTCTGGAATCTGCACAAAGAAGAGGAGTGCCTATTTTAGGTGAAATTATTGGATATGGTTTTTCTTCAAACGGTGGGCATATCTCTACACCTAATGTTGATGGTCCTGCTTTAGCAATGGACAGAGCTTTAAAACAATCCGGATTAAAAGCAGAAGATATCGATTATATTAATGCTCATGCAACCTCTACTCCGATTGGTGATGCCAACGAGGCAAAAGCCATTTACGAAATTTTTGGAGCGGAAGTTCCTGTAAGTTCTACCAAATCTATGACGGGGCATGAATGCTGGATGGCGGGAGCTAGTGAGGTGATCTATTCTATGCTGATGATGCAAAATGATTTTGTAGCACCGAATATTAATCTTGAAAATCCCGATGATGAGGCAAAAAGGATAAATTTAATCGCTGAAACAAAAAATCAAAAAATTGACGTATTTTTGTCGAATTCTTTCGGATTTGGGGGAACCAATTCCGCACTAATTGTTAAAAAATTTGATTAAAAACATGGAAAGAGAAAAAATTGTTGCTATCGTTAATGATTTTTTGATCAACGAGTTTGAGGTAGATGGTGATGAAATAAGCAATGATGCAAATCTTAAGAAGACCTTAGGATTGGATAGTCTTGATTATATTGACATGGTAGTGATCATTGAATCTAATTTCGGCGTGAAATTAGGAGAAGCAGACTTTAAAAGAATGGTCACATTTGATGACTTTTATACGACTATAGAGCATAAAATAGCCAATAAAACTGCATAACATTGGCTGAAACTTTACTTTATTAATTTCCTCAAAAATTTTACGGATAAAGGATGAACAAATGGAAAGGTAAATCTAAAGGGACAATATTAGGATATAAAATATTTGTCTACTGTATTAGAAATATCGGTATTAAAAGTTCCTATTTTGTTCTTTATTTTGTAGCGACCTATTATTTTTTATTTCTTAAAAAAAGTAATCAGTATATTTTTTATTATTTCAACAAGAGATTAAACTATGGATTCTGGAAGTCTAAACTTTCGGTATTCAAAAGTTATTTTATTTTTGGTAAAGTACTGATTGATAAAACGGCTATTTCTGTTGGATTAAGAGATCGGTTTACCTATGAATTTGATGGAATAGAACATCTTAAAAACCTTCTTAATGAAAAACGAGGAGGAGTTCTGATCAGTGCTCATATTGGTAATTTCGAAATCGCAGAACACTTTTTTGCAGATATTGATTTTGATTGCCAGATTAACCTTGTAACTACAGATCAGGAAGTTACAGTGATTAAACAATACCTTGACAGTGTTGCTGTTAAGAAAAGCAACATTAAGTTCATCTATGTAAAAGATGATATGTCCCATATTTTCGATATTAATGCAGCATTATCCAATAACGAGTTGATTTGCTTTACAGGTGACCGGTATTTTGAAGGATCAAAATTTCTTGAAACAGAGATGTTAGGAAAAAGTGCCAAATTTCCGGCAGGGCCTTTTCTGATTGCGTCAAGATTAGGTGTTCCTGTAATGTATGTGTATGTGATGAAAGAGAAAAATCTCCATTATCATTTGTATGCAAGAGTCGCACAGGTAAAAAAACGTGATGCTCAAGGGCTACTCAACTCCTATGTACAAAATCTTGAGTCTATGCTTTATAAATATCCCCTTCAATGGTTCAATTATTTTGATTTTTGGGATGATATCGATTAATTTTTCTATTTTTAGACTCGAAAACTAACTAACAAAAGCCTCAACCATTAAGATTCTTTTAGAAGTTAAGATATTTAAGTTATATTCTACTCATTATAGAGTTTGGAGCTTTTAAAATGATCCAGACAAGTTTAAAATGTTGTAAAAACAAATGGGTTTGTTACTTAATTATTTTAATCTCTGAGTGTCTTAATTTTAAAGAAACCTTTCTCCTTGAAAAAAGAATATGACATACTTGTAATCGGCAGTGGATTAGGAGGCCTTGTTTCTGCTGTGATTATGGCGAAAGAAGGTCTAAAGGTATGTGTTCTGGAGAAAAATAATCAGTTTGGAGGGAATCTCCAGACTTTTTCCCGTGATAAGCTTATTTTTGATACCGGAGTTCATTATCTGGGTGGACTGTCAAAGGGGCAAAATCTTTATCATTACTTTTCTTATCTGGAAATAATGAATGAACTGGATATTCATAAAATGGATGAAGATGGATATGATAAGATTACTTTTGATGGTGATCCGATAGATTATCCCCATGCACAGGGCTACGATAACTTTATACTTCAATTGTCAAAGTTTTTTCCGGATGAAAAAGAAAACCTCGAAAGGTATTGCGAGGGTATACAGTACGTATGTAACCATTTTCCCAGATACAATGTAACCGGAAAAGATCAGTACAATGAAGAGATTCTTCATCTCAATACCCGTAGGTTCATTGAATCCATTACTCAGGATAAAAAGCTTCAGTCTGTTTTATTAGGTTCCAATTTTCTCTACGGAGGAGATTCTGAAAATACACCTCTTTATGTCCATGCGCTTACCGTCAATTCTTGTATCCAAAGTGCTTATAAATGTATAAAAGGGGGAAGTCAGATCTCTAAGCTGCTGATCCGTAAATTAAGGGAATATGGGGCAGAAGTTCATAAACATGCTGAGGTTGCCAGAATGATTTTTAATAATGAGGATGTGTTGATTGGTGTAAAAACCAAAGGCGGAAAAGAGTATCATGCAAAACAGTTTATTTCCAATATTGAAATCCGTTCAACAATTCAGCTGATAGGAGAGGACAGATTAAAAAAGTCATTTCTTAACCGGGTTTTAAGCTGGGAACCTGTTTCTTCATGTTTCAGTGTTTATCTCGTTTTAAAACCGAGAACAATTCGCAATTTTAATTACAATATCTATCATTATTCCTCAGAAGATCTCGTATGGAATGCATATCGCTATGACAAAAAATCCTGGCCTGAAACTTATATGCTTTCTTCAACTCCTTCAAAAGCTGATCATGAATTTGCAGAAAGTTTGACAATTATCTCATATATGGATTTTGATGAGGTAGCAACATGGCAGAAAACAGTCAATACAGTTGTAGATGAACATGAGAGAGGAACGCAGTACGAGATGTTTAAGCAAAAGAAGGCAGATCAGATGATTGATGCTTTAGAAAAAAGAATACCGGATTTAAGACGATCAATTAAAAAAGTTTATACTTCTTCACCGCTGTCTTATCGTGATTATATAGGAAGTGTCGAAGGGAATATGTATGGCTATAAAAAAAGCTCAGGTACGCCTCTGAAGACTATGGTGTCGCCACGAACAAAGATTGATAATCTATTTTTAACCGGTCAATCTGTCAATATGCACGGAATTTTAGGATGTACCATCGGTGCTTTTAATACCTGTGCTGAAATTTTAGGAAAAGAATTGATTGAGGAGCGACTGACACAAATGATTAAAAATAATGATGAAGGGAAATAATATAAGATTGATCATTCGGAATGTAAAGGAGAAATATCAATCGCCAGGAATTGATTGCTCTTTATGTCGACATGGCAAGATTCGAAGAATGTTATTCTGTTTTTTCTTTTTTCTTAATCTTATTTCTTGTGGCATCAGAAAATCTATCCATCATGCCCCTGACATAAACCAATACTCATTAGATATTCCAAAAGTCAATAAAGTCAATGATTCGACTTTCACGTATAATCGAAACTATTTAACAAAAAACAGGCAACAGCTTTGGGAATTGTATATCCAGGGAAATCCTTTACAATTAGGCTATAATAATGGAGCACTGACCCAAAATCTGATGCAGAAACAGGAAGGTATTTTCTTTTCCAAGGTGGCAGGTTTTGTTCCTTCGAAATTCAAACAAAAATTATTACGCGGTTTCCTGAAATGGTATAACAGAAAAATGTATCTGAATGTACGGGAAGATTATCAGGCTGAGTTGTACGGACTATCCCGCTACTCATCTGATCAGTATAACTTTATTGCACCAAGATATTTAAGAAGCCTATACTTGCATGGGGCTCATGATATCGGACATGCTTTACAGGATCTTGCAATGGTTGGCTGTACCTCCTTAGCGGTATGGAATGAGAATACGGAAGATGGAGATTTATTGATCGGAAGAAATTTTGATTTTTTCGTAGGTGATGATTTTGCTGAAAACAAGTTGGTTGAATTTGTGCAACCTGAGCAGGGAATTTCTTATATGTCTGTAAGTTGGCCCGGAATGATTGGGGTTGTTTCAGGAATGAATAAAGAAGGGATGACCGTCACAATTAATGCGGGGAAATCCAAAGTTCCCCTCACTGCTAAAACTCCTATTTCTTTTGTGACAAGGGAAATACTACAGTATGCAAGAAATATTGATGAGGCGATTGCCATTGTGAAAAAAAGAAAGGTTTTTGTTTCTGAATCCATTCTTGTTGGAAGCGCAAATGATAAAAAGGCAGTCATTATCGAAGTTTCACCGGATAATTTCGGAGTATATGAAGCTCCGAATTCAGACAGGGTATTTTGTGCCAATCATTTCCAGTCTGATTCTTATAAAAATGATAAAAGAAATCAGAAGCATATCCAGGAAAGTCATTCTGAATATCGGTATGAAAAATTACAGGAGCTTTTGCAGGAGAATAAAAAATTGAATCCTGAGAAGATGGCTTTAATCCTAAGGAATAGATCTGGCTTAAAAGACAGGAAAATAGGCTTTGGTAATGAAAAAGCCATTAATCAACTTCTGGCTCATCATGCTGTGATTTTTTCACCTGAAAAACGTTTGGTTTGGGTATCCTCCAACCCTTATCAGCTTGGGGAATTTGTATGTTATGATTTGAATGAAATTTTTTCTGACTACAGACTTGAAAGTACTGAACTGGCAGTGTCCCAATTCAATATTGAAAAAGATCCATTTTTAGAATCGGAGGATTTTAAAAATTATGAAGAATATAAAAAGCTGAAAGTTCAGATTAATGATGTTGTTGAGAATAAAAAAGAGGTGCTTACAGAGGGACTTATTTATCATTACCAGTCTTTAAATCCTGATTTCTGGATGGTATATTACCAGATAGGAAGATATTATTATAATCGGAAAGATTATCAAAAAGCAAAAATTGAATTTGAGAAAGCTCTTACCAAAGAGATTACAACAATACCTGATCAAAATAATGTGAAGCATTACTTGAGAAAAAGCATTAAAAAAGTACCATGATTTCTAAGAAAATAAAGCTATTATTCAGTATACCGGTGATTATCATTATTGTGTATACAGGATATCTGATCTGTCAGTACCATTCGATTCCTGATAATATTCCGATTCATGGTTATAGTGAAAATACAGGTGGATCCGGGAGTAAGCTATTTTTGTTTTTTCCGATCCTATTGAACATCATACTTTTATTATTGATCTGGAGGATTATTAAAAGACCGGATAAAATCAATTTTTCTTTTGAGCTTAAAGAAGAGGATAAAGCTAAAACGTATGCCATTACACAAATGGTATTGGTCATAATCTCAATATTCATCACAGTTATCCTGACTGTTATTCTATTTTCAGATGTTGTTTTTAGTGATCTTTAAAGTCTTAGAATTAGTATTTATGAAACGTACGTTTACTTTTTTACATTTTCTTTGGGCTGATAGTCCGGGTGACCCAACTGCCAAAATGCAAATGCGAACATGTCTCCTAAGTTAGCGTATCGTTGGGCAACAGGAACATTTCCTGCATGTCCTCCTTCAAAATCTATTTTTAATAGTATAGGATTATTGGAAGAATCAGCAGCCATCAATTTAGCAGCAAATTTTACAGGTTCCCATACAGTAACCCTCTGGTCATTTATTCCTCCGGTTATAAATGTAGCAGGATATTTTACCCCTTTTGTAATATGGTGGTAGGCATCCATTTCTAATAAAGCTTTAAATTCTTTTGGGTCTTTTACACTCCCGAATTCTTTAGGTTGCCCATTAGGAGTAGCTTCTTCTCTAATCGTATTTAACGATCCTACTTCTGCAACAACTGCTTTAAATAAATCTGGTTTTTCAGTCATCGCTCTACCCACAGTGATTCCTCCTGCACTTGCTCCCCAAATAGCTACTTTATCTTTTGAAGTATACTTTTCATTAATTAGATATTCTGTACAATCAATTAAATCTCTCCAGGTATTGGGTTTTGTTTCTTTACGACCTGCTAAGCGCCATTGTTCTCCTTTTTCTCCGCCTCCTCTCACATGAGCTACGGCAACCATTCCTCCCTGATTAACCCATAATAAATACATTTTTGCAAAAAAGGGAGTATAGGATACCCCGTAAGACCCGTAACTATCAATGAGCATCATGTTCTTACCATCTTTTTTGAGGTTTTTATTGTAGATTAAAGATACCGGAACGCTTTCTCCATCCCTTACTTTTACATTAATCTCATTGACTACCACATCTTTGAATTCAGGGTATTCTGTAATAGGAGTAAGATTCTCTGGTTTAAAGGTATTGGTTTTAATATCGTATTTAAAACGCTGTTCTTCATTTGCCCAACCGGAACACGTTATCCAGATGTCAGAAAAATGAGTTCCTATGGATTCTAAACTAACATTTCCTGAAGGAAAAGGAAGTTCAATAGAAATGTCTTTTCCGTTTTTATACAGATATAATTTAGCTTCTACTCCGTTTTTGGTAGTGGTATAATAAATACCATCATTTGTTATTTCATAATTTTTAATAATTTCATCTTTTTTCTCAGAAACTAAAACTTCTGAATTTTTAAAATCCGGATGAGTAATATTTGTTTTGCATAATCTATTAAAAGAAGAATTGTAACCCGAAAGGAAAACAACCTCATTTTTCAATGCATCAAAACTTTTTGCTTTATCACCTGGGTCAGATAAGGGCTCCCAGTTTTTTTTACCCTCCAGTAAATCTTTCTTCTTGATCATATATGTTTTTCTATAGGATTGATAATCTACTATCATTCCTATATAATATTGCTGATCTAAATTAAAGCTTAAAATCATAGGGTACTGATTATCCGCAATGTTTAGATCTGGATTATTTTTAGCAGAAAAAACATCTATTGCATCCTTTGGATCTGTACCTATTTTGTATAATACGGTTCGTGTATTTTTATAAAAATCCTTAGACTTAGGATCTGTTGTAGAAAAAGCGACATATAAAAAGCCACTATTATCGTCAATCCATTTTATTCCGTCGAAACCGGCGGGTGCTGTATTTGTAATGACTTCAGGATGAATATATTTTGTTTTGACATCCATGATAATTAGATTTGCCAGTTCATTGCCCTTTTCAGACATAGAAATAGCAATTTTATTTCCGTCCCAGCTTGGACTTATGTAATTGATAACAAAAGCATGGCTTTCTCCATTGCTCTTTTTATACATAACGGGATCATAAAGCAATTCTTCCTTTCCGGAAAATGTATCACGGTAATAGAGTTTGTATGCTTTTTCATCTCCTTTTTTCTTTAAGTAAAAATATTTATTATTACTTGTTATATTCAGGTTAGAAACAGAATATCCCTGTCTTTTATCAAGTTCTAATCTTTTCTCTAAATAATAATTTTTTTTAGGAATGAGATCAAGAACAGAATTAGTGTATGCAGTCTGAGACTTCATCCAATTAATAGTCTGGGGATCATCTAGATTTTCTAAGTTTCTATAGTCATCTACTACTTTAGTTCCAAAGTACTCTTCAGCAACAGGTGTTGAAATAGCTGAATTCGTTTTTTGAGCATTGATGAATATAGATAATAAACAGGTAATAATAAATATTCTTAATTTCATTAGCGTCTAAATTATTGTTGCCCTATAGTTTCGCGAATTGTGGGATCCGTAGGGTCATTGTCTCTGCCAAAGTTACCATTTCCGCCAATAATAGTTTTCATACTACTAATTTTTATTAGTTGTACTTTTTTTAACGACAATTTCTTGTTGTCCTGATTTTGCTTTTTCATAATTGTTTTTGGTGTTTTAAATTACCTGACAAAGAAAGTATTTTTTCCTGGACGAAACACGTAATATACCTATAGATTTATAAAATTATAAGGATGTTTTATTTGTAATGTGTTTGTTTTCAGATTTTTATGAATGTAAAATATTCGTTTTCAATTATCTGGTTTTTGACTAATAAAAATGTAAATTTGTAGGATATTCACGAAATAATGAAATATAATTACTTTTTTTTACTCTTTTTCTGTAATTTATTTTTCGCTCAAAATAAATCGACGGACAGTTTAAAAACATTGGGTTATGATAAGCTGAAGAATAAGTTTTATGGGTATTATGAAAATGAAGATACTCTGAAAACAAAAAAGGTTGCTGAATACTATCTGCAAAAAGCAAAAAAAGAGAAAAACAATCTTCAGATTGCGGAAGGTTATATATTAGTGCATTTTAATGAAGATTTTCCTACTGCTTTAAAATATATTGATAGTCTTGCTATTATTACCAAAGATGTAAAAGGAAATTTATATCCTACCAGGACATACTTGATGAAAGGGAATTTATATTTTAAGCATGATTATTTAAAGAAAGCATTAGACAATTATGTTATTGCTTTACAATATGCTAAAGAGCAAAAAAATGAGAAGCAGATTGCTTATGCTAATATAAATATTGCCTATTTAAATAGTTATTTGGGCAAATATGAAAAGGCTGCCAAAACATTTAGATATTACTTATATAATTCTAATAATATAACCAACGAAACCCAACATAATCAAATACGGGTAAGCCTTATTAATTGTTATCTTGAGCTTAATAAATTAGATTCCGCTAATATTTTAATTAAAGAAGGAAAGGCATCTACATTTACAAGTAAAAGCAAATATAGTGTTAATCAATATTCCTATTTTACGGGGTATTCTTATCTTAAACAGAAAGAGTACAAATTGGCTATAGGTGAGCTGTTGAAGGCCTATAACTTTTTTTCCAGTATCAATGATAATAATGAGAACTATGCACTCTATAGTTTGGGCAAATCGTATGATGGTTTGAATGACAAAGCAAAAGCAGTACAATATTTTACACAATTAGATGCTAACGTACAAAAAACGAATAAAACTTTTCCTCAATTACGAGAGGTATATACTTATATTATAGATTATTATAAAAGTATTAATGATCAGGAAAAGCAACTTTATTATATTGATCGTTTTTTAAAGGTGGATAAGAAGCTGGATGAACAATTCGAATATCTATCAACAGAATTGTACCAAAAATATGATACCCCTAATCTTTTAGAGGAAAAAGAACGGATTATCAGTAGTTTAGAAAATAGGAAAATCATTTTGTATGTTTCTCTTGGGCTGTTATCTATAGTTTTATTATTACTTTCTTTATTATACTATAGATCAAAAAAAATAGAAAAGAAACATAGAAAAATTGCTCACGATTTAATTGAATCTATTGAGAAAAGAAGTCTTGAAATACCTGAAAATAAGGTGGATATCGTTCCGCTTCAAAACGCCGAAAAAGTTGACATAGAAGATAAGGTAACGAAAACGACTCCTGAAGATGTAACACAATTTATTTTAAAAGAATTAAAGATTTTTGAAACAAAAGAACTTTTTCTAAAGAAAGGGATTACATCAGCCAGCTTAGCTAAAAGTATAAAAACCAATACTACCTATTTATCAGAGGTTATTAATACACATAAAGGAAAAAACTTTGCGGGTTATCTTAACGATCTTCGAATTGATTTTGCATTAAACAGGTTAATTAAAGACAAAAAGTTCCGGTCATACAAATTATCTGTCATTGCAGAAGAATTAGGATACAATAATGAGCAGGCATTTTCTTTGGCCTTCAAGAAAAAAACAGGTACTACACTCTCTATTTATATCAAGGAAATTGAGAAAACTAACCGATCTTAAATAAGTGTTAATTATCTGTTTTTTAAATATTTAAATATTATTTTTTATAAATTTATACCTATAAATTTATAAATCTAAAATTCTTATAATTTTTTTCTAGTATGTTCTTGTGTAAGTTTGTTTCAACAAATGACACAACGATTTATCTTTTATATATATCGTATAAAATGTGAATCAGAATATTAAATTGAACATATGACGATTAAGGTATCTATTACTGCATTATTCTTTTTAGGACTAAACACACTTTTCACTGCGCAAAGTATTTCCGGAAAAATCACCAATAATAAGGGAGAGGCAATTCCTTATGCGGAGGTGTCGGCGGAATATCAGAAAGAGAAATTTTATACTATTACGAATGCGAGCGGAAATTATACTTTAAAGGTATCTAAGAATAACGATTATACTTTAAATGTTTTTAACAATGGAGCAAAAGTATACACGCATTCACTTACTGTAAAAGGTGATATAAACAAAGATGTAATCATTAATGAAGAAGTAAAAGAAAAAGAAATTCAAGGGGTTGTTTTAACTTCAAGAAAAAAGATAATAGAACAGAAAGTTGATAGAATGGTTTTTAATTTAGAAAATTCTATTGCTTCTCAAGGAATGAGCGGAGCAGACGCATTGAGAAATACACCTCTTATAAGAATGGATGATCAACAAGGTGTTTCAATTGTTGGTAAAAGTGGAGTAAGTGTTATGATTAATGGTAAAATGCTTAACCTTTCCGGAAGTGAGCTGACAAACTATCTGCAATCTTTACGTTCAGATGACATTTCAAAAATTGAAGTGATCACCACACCACCAGCAAAATATGAAGCACAAGGAAATAGTGGATTGATTAATATAATTCTGAAAAAGAATACCAATTTCGGATGGAGTGGGAGTTTGAATACATCATATCAGAGAAATACAAAAGATGGTTTCAGAAATGGAGTAAATATAAATTACCGTACGAATAAATTAAATTCATCATTAAAGTTAAGACATTATGATAATGGATATTCGCCGGTAGGAAGCAGAGACCTTATAAGTGATGTTAATAAAATATTCACAGAAGAAAAAAGAGAAGACAGAACATATGGTTTAGGTTTAAATTATAGTCTTGATTACGAGATTAATAAAAACTCTAATATAGGTGTGATCTATGATTATGGAAGTTCCAGATATACAATGGATTCTCGTAATAGAAGCCGCTACTTTACAGGTTTGGTACCTGACTCTACTTTGAATACTCATGCCATGCATAAATGGATGACTCCTACTCATACTTTGTCTGCCTATTATGATTTAAAACTGGATACTTTAGGAAAAAAACTAAGTGTTGTAGGTAATTTATTAAATAATCAGCCAAATAAAACGAATGATTTTGTTACTACAAACCTTTTAAATTTAAATGAATCGATTGTACGGAATGAGAGTTTATTAAAGTACAACGTATTTTCTGGACAAGCAGATCTTTCATTACCATATGATTGGGGAACCGTGGAAACAGGAGGAAAATATACTTTTCTGAAAAATAAATCAAATGTAGGGTATTATGAATATTTGTCTGGACGATATGTGATCAACCCGGAAAACAGTAATGTATTTGATTATGAAGAGCAGAACTATGCATTATATGCAAGCCTTGAGAAGAAGTTTGGAAAGAAATGGGTTGCAAAAGCAGGTTTAAGATATGAATACACTACGTTGGAGGGTACTAATGATGATGGTCAAAATAACATTAAAAATAATTATGGAAAGTTTTTCCCATCGTTATATATAAGTTATAATCCTAATGCAAATCATTCATTGTCTGTCAAGTATTCCAGAAGAATTACCAGACCGGATTTTCAGTCGCTTAATCCTTTTAGATGGTATACGAACCCTTACATCTATTATACAGGAAACAGTTCATTGCAACCCTCATTCAATGATAATGTTGAAGTAAGCTATACTTTTAAAAATAAACTTACAATTTCGGCATATAATCAATATACACAGAACGGGTACAGTAGTATTGCAAGGTTGTTAAATGGAGTCTACAGTAATAGAGTGGAAAACAGTTATGATCAGAATAAAATTGGGCTAAACCTTACCTATTATGATACCTTTTTCAAAGTTTGGGAATTTTCAGCAAACATGAATGCTTCTAATGGTCGAACGAGTCCATTAATCCCTGAGCTTCAGGAAATATCTGTGAACTCTTTTCTGTATTCATTTTATAATACCATCGCTGTTAATAAATCTAAAACGGTATTTGTTATGCTAAATTTCTGGCACTCTCTACCATTTACTTTTGGCAGCACCTATGTTAAAGATCAATTGGAGTTTTCTCCTGGAATAAAAGCTTCCTTATTTAATAAGCAACTTCAGTTGAGTGCAGTATTGAGTGATGCTTTCAGGACGGTTAAAAACAATGGTTATACAGAGTATTCGGGATATAGAGAAAATTTTAATCAATACAATGATTATAGAAGATTCACTTTTAGTCTTACCTACATTTTCGGAAATAGTAAGGTAAAAGGAGCTTCAAAAAGTATACGGTTTGATGAAAAAAGCCGAGCAAATTAGACTTTCATTAGAATAAAAAATAAACGCGCGTCAGGAGTATCTCGAAAATCCATAAAAGAGTAGAGAACTAACTTTAAAATTAAATAAAATGAAAACAAACAAATTTTCAGCATTGCAGTTAAACAAAAAATCAATTGCAAAATTAAACGACGGTCAGTTAACTTCTGTAAAAGGAGGGAATAGAGGTAATCAATTAGAAGCAGACTGTACTAACGGAGGTATCACTTGCTCAACTGCAGGATCTACTGTTATCATCAAAGATCAAGTATCTTAATTACTTTTTTATTATCAAATCATCAAATCGGAGTATCTCGAAAATCCATAAAAGAGTAGAGAACTAACTTTAAAATTAAATAAAATGAAAACAAACAAATTTTCAGCATTGCAGTTAAACAAAAAATCAATTGCAAGATTAAACGACGGTCAGTTAACTTCTGTAAAAGGAGGGAATAGAGGTAATCAATTAGAAGATAACTGTACTAACGGAGGTATCACTTGTTCAACTGCAGGATCTACCATTATCATCAAAGATCAAGTATCTTAATTACTTTTTTATTATCAAATCATCAAATCGGAGTATCTCGAAAATCCATAAAAGAGTAGAGACTAACTTTAAAATTAAACAAAATGAAAACAAACAAATTTTCAGCATTACAATTAAACAAAAAATCAATTGCAAAATTAAATGACACTCAATTAACTTCTGTAAAAGGAGGGAATAGAGGTAATCAATTAGAAGATAACTGTACTAACGGAGGTATCACTTGTTCAACTGCAGGATCTACCATTATCATCAAAGATCAAGTATCTTAATTACTTTTTTATTATCAAATCATCAAATCGGAGTATCTCGAAAATCCATAAAAGAGTAGAGAACTAATTTTAAAATTAAACAAAATGAAAACAAACAAATTTTCAGCATTACAATTAAACAAAAAATCAATTGCAAAATTAAATGACACTCAATTAACTTCTGTAAAAGGAGGGAATAGAGGTAATCAATTAGAAGCAGATTGTACTAACGGAGGTATCACTTGCTCAACTGCAGGATCTACTATTATCATCAAAGATCAAGTATCTTAATTACTTTTTTATTATCAAATCATCAAATCGGAGTATCTCGAAAATCCATAAAAGAGTAGAGAACTAACTTTAAAATTAAACAAAATGAAAACAAACAAATTTTCAGCATTACAATTAAACAAAAAATCAATTGCAAAATTAAATGACTCTCAATTAACTTCTGTAAAAGGAGGCAGTAGAGAAAATCAAGTAGCTGCAGACTGTAGTAACGGAGGTATTACTTGTTCAACTGCAGGATCTACAATTATTGTTCAAACGCAGGTGTCTTAAATTATATATAGTATGGTCTTCCTGAAAAATGGAAGGCCATATTTTAAAATGCTATAACAAATATACTGAAAAACAAATGAATTTTCAGTAGTACGGATAACAAAAAAATAATCACATATTAAATGGCTCTCAATCTACTTCTATAAAGGATGTAGAAGGTAGTCAAGTGCCAATAAGTGAGGTGCTTGTAGAGATCATTTATGTAAGCCTAAGGGCTTTAATGATCATCATTTCTTTTAGTCTTTTAATCATTCAGATATTCTAGATATGTTACTAAAATCAACCGATTTTTTTCTTTTGAGAATGCCCAGCTTTTCTGTTAATCATTTAGCCGAACTCAACAGCTATATACAACAGAGAGATCTTCTGTCAGTCAAAAAGATGTTTAAGGATGAGCTGTTCTTAAAAGCAGTGTATTTGTCTTCACGATATTTTTATACAGTAGCTGTTCAATGGTTGCAAAATGAAAATATATCTTTTAATACTGAAGAAAAAGTTCTACTTACACTTTATAAATATTATTCCAGAATATGTTCCAGAGCAACACCATATGGATTGTTCGCCGGATTTTCATCTGGAAATATTTCGAGTGAAAATACCCAAATAGAGTTTAAAGAAAACTATTTGGATCCTAAAATCAGAATAGATTTATTGGCACTGAGAAAAATAAAGGATTCTATTATTCATCATGATGATAATGCAAAAAAAATTCTTTACTTCCCCAATAATACAATATATAATCTCAACAATATTATTCGATATATTGAATGGGATAAAAACTATAATTATTCAATCTCGGAAATTGATACCACTGCTCTATTAGAGAAAATTTTAGAAGTCTCTAAAAATGGAATAGGATATACAGAATTAACACAAATAATTCATCTTGAGGAAAAAGAAGCTTCTGAAGAAGATATTGATGCTTTTATCAGTTTTCTTTTTCAAAATAAAATCCTTGTTGATAGATTACCACCATATTTAACAGATATTAATAATCCTGTTATCGAGCTTGAACAACAATTAAAATCATATAAAATAGATTATGGGAAATCAGAAATTATTAAAGATATAGAAGAAATCAGTACGGGAAATACGATTGATATAGAAAGAATTGATTCTATTTATGAGAAAAACCGAGATATTCTCAACGAAAACCTCCAACTTCTTCAGGTTGATCTTAAACTAAACCTCCAAAAGAATCAAATTAATGATAAAATCATTAATAAAATTACTCAGGCTACTCACGAACTAAATGGCATCGCCATTAATAGACCTGTTGAAGATATTAATACATTTCGTAGAAAATTTTATGAAAAATTTGAAGATGAAGAAGTTGAATTAAGCAAAGCTTTAGATCCCCAGTTAGGCGTTGGCTACGGTTTGCAAATCAGCGGAAATGTGGAAGAAACGCCATTACTTCAGGATGTTTCTTTTTCATATAAGAATAATGAGTCATATAATATTTCACGTATTTTAAAAACTGTTCTATGTAAATATGTTGACTATTTTTCTAATAATAATGGAAATCCAATAAGGTTAACAGAAGACGATATCAATATCTCTTCAATCAATCAGCCAATTAATGAATTGCATGATACTTATTATCTTTTCGGGAATATTCTGGTAAACAATGATGAAGATATTAATGAGCATAATTTTAAATTTTTTAATAGAGCTTCATTGCCGGCACCTAATTTCAATACTGTCTTGTCTAGGTTTTCTTATCATGATGAGGTTTTAAGATCTAAGATCGAGAAATTACAAAGTGACTCTGACGATATGATCTATGCTGAAGTTGTCAATTCTTCCAGTGACAGAGTAGGAAATGTTTTATTAAGACCTAATTTTTATCCATACGAAATACCTTATATCTCAGAAACCAAAGGGGATAAACCGAAAATCAATATCGACGATATCATGGTAAGCATTAGAAATAATGAGGTTATTTTAAGGTCGAAATCTTTAAATAAAAGAATAAAACCTGTAATGTCAACAGCTTATAACTATCATATAGATCAGCTTTCCATTATAAGATTTCTGGGAGATATACAATATTATAATGTTTACAGAGGGTTCGCGTGGGACTGGGGAGCATTATCAGACAATAATTATCTGCCAAGGATTGAATATAAAGAAATTATCCTTTCGGAAGCAAGATGGAAACTGAGAAAAAAACAATATAATAATACCACACTTAGAGCTTATTTACAAGAAAATAGAGTTCCTAAATATTGTAATATCAAAGAATTAGATAACGTTTTGCTTTTGGATACAGAAAATGACATATCTATTCAATTATTAATCTCAAAACTCAGCAAAAAGGACATTACCTTATATGAATCTTTTATTGAATCCTCTATTATCAGGAATGATAACAAAAAATATGTAGGAGAATTTATCATTCCATTAGTTAACGAAGAAAAAAGGCGTGATTTTCAAGTAGCTCAACCCCAAATTCAGCAAGAGGAAAGGTATTTTTACCCGGGAGGAGAGTGGAGTTATTTTAAATTGTATTGCAGTCACAAAACAGGAGACAGAGTAATTACAGAGGTTATAAAACCTTTAATCAAAGATCTATCTTCAGAAAGTGCTCTTGAAAAATGGTTTTTCATACGATACGGTGATCCGGATAATCACATCAGATTCAGAATTAATAAAAGACTGGATAAGACCTTGATTCAGAAAATGAATGAATATACACAAGCATTTATTGATGAAAAACTGATTACTAAAATTCAGATTGATTCCTATAAAAGAGAGATCGAAAGATATGCAAGTTTTGGAATTGATGACGCCGAAAAGCTGTTTTCTTATGATAGCCAGGCAATAGCTGACTTTTTGGAAATCATCGAATTTGATGATAATGAAAATATTCGGTGGATGACTTCCGCGGCTTCAATTGATCTGCTTTTGGATGATTTTAATATCTCGATAGATGAAAGAGTGAATATTTTTAAAAATCTTTATCAGGAATTCTTACCTGAATTCGTAGATACATCAAATAAAATATATTCTAAAGATTTTAAAACTTCAATTGACACTCAATACAGACAATATAGATCTTTTTTTGATGAGATTATTCAGAATAAAAATCTATCAAGCATTGAAAGCTATATACAACCATTTGAAACAAGAAGTCTCAGGATAAGAAAGTTGCTTGAAGAAAAACGAAATATATCAGAAGAATCCAATATCCGTTTTTTGAGAAGTTGTATCCATATGTCTTTAAACAGGTTTTTTTATACAAAACCCAGAATGTATGAACTTTTAATTTACTTTTTTTTATTTCAAAGTTATAAATCTAAATTTTTAAGAAATGGACCCTATAAAGAATGTGCTCAATAAGATTATTTCTATTGTAGAAAAAGAAAAATATACCTTCAATGAACCCACTGTAGAAGGAGGAACGATGGGAGTAGCAATCTTTTACTATTTCTGCCATCAATATTTTAACGACGATCAATATCTGTATAAAGCCGAAGAAATGGTTGAAAAGTCAATCAACCTGATCTCTGCAATTTCTGAACAAGACGAGTTTGTACCAAAATATACAGGAGATTCATTGTCGAATGTCATCGCAAGTTTTGGAAAGGGACTGCTTTTTATTGAGAACAAATTTAATTATGATTATGATTTTAGTTCTTATTATGACGTAATCAGTGAGACCCTTCAGGTTTTAGTCGTTGAAGATATGAAACGAAAAGATTATGATTTTTTCAGCGGAGCTTTATCAAGCGCCTATTTTTTTCTTAATAAATTATATTATTCAAATGGTGAAGATGAAGTTTCTTTCAGAAATCTTGAAAGAATCTATGAAAGTTCAAAAAAAGCATCGGTTCACCTTAGTGAAAACGAAATTTATTGGGTATCTCCATCTTATATGGATCAGGTTTATCTAGGACTTTCTCATGGTTCTGCAATGATGATTAACTTTTGGTCAAAACTGTATAAGCTGAGTGTAATCAACTCCGAAAATAAAGAAGAGAAAATATGGCTGAATAAAGCGGTCAATTTTATTTTTGAAAGAAAAAGAGACTATGTTGACGGATATTTTCCTCACAAAGCTTTCACTACGGAAATAACAGGAAAAACACAATTGTCCATGTGCTATGGAGACTTGGGAGTGCTATATTCTTTATTTAATGCCAATCAAATATTAGAAAATACAACATATCAAAAAGACATTGATGAAATGATCTATACAACGAGTCTGCGTGATCAGGAACCCTTATTTACCTATGACACAGGGATATTGTATGGAGCTTCAGGAATAGGATATATTTTTGAGTATTTCTCGGGAGAAAAAAAACAAAATATATACGAAAAGACCATCAATTATTGGAACAATCAAATTTTGACATACAGAACTTCAGACAATGATTTTGTATATGGTTTTAAAGATGATAAGAACGAAAGTGCAAAATATTCTTTTGCATGGGGTATCAGCGGGATGGGAATCCGCCTGATGCAGTCACAGTCTTCCCACTTACCTTCAATAAATGAATTATTATTAATAGGAATTTAAAAGCTATGAAATTTGTTGCTCAATACGATCAGATGGATTGCGGTCCGGCGTGTCTTTCTATGATTTCAAATCATTATGGAAACCCTATGTCGATGCAATTTTTACGTGATAAAAGTTTTATAACCAGAGAAGGAGTTTCTTTATTGGGTATCAAAGAAGCTGCTGAAAGTATAGGTATTGAAACATTACCTGCAAAAACGGATATTGAAGGGATTAACAATGATCTTCTTCCTGCCATTATTCATTGGAACCAAAACCATTTTGTGGTTTTAAATAAAATTTCGACTAACTTTTTTACAAGAAAAAAGTCCTATAAAATTGCAGATCCTGGGCACGGTTTCATAACGCTTTCGGAGGATAAATTAAAACAGTCATGGTATTCCGATGATAACCAAGGGATTATTCTTTTTCTGGAACCTACAGACGAATTTTTTAATTATGAATCTCCGGAAGAAAAAGAAGTTTCGTTCAAAACCATTTTTCCTTACCTGAAGCCTCACAAAGGTAAAATTTACTGGATGTTCTTGCTATTATTGTTAGGAACAATTACAACGCTTACTTTCCCTATTTTGACTCAGAAACTGATTGATGAAGGAGTTGTTAAAAAAGATTTAAATGTTATTATTTATATTTTATTAGGTCAATTGGCATTTTTCTTTGGAAATATTATTTTTGAAGTAGTCAGAAACTGGATTACTCTTACAGTAGGAACTAAAGTTAATATTCAGATTCTCTCAGATTTCCTTAAAAAACTATTGAAACTACCCATCAAATTTTTTGATTCAAAACTAAAAGGAGATTTTAATCAACGTATTGTAGATCACGATAAAATAGAGATCTTTTTGACTTCTCAAAGCTTGCCGATCATCTTTTCGGTTATTACTTTCTCAGTATTTTTTGGAATATTATGGTTTTACAGTTTTCAGATACTTTTAGTTTATATTATTTTAACGTCGTTTTCTGTAGCCTGGTCATTAATCTGGATGCGAAAGAGAAAAATTCTGGATTATATTAGATTTCAACAACGTAGTGAAAATCAGGAATCTATATATGAAATG